>CBDUTX010000273.1:0-3606 GCA_965370235.1 uncultured Desulfuromonadaceae bacterium
TTTAAAAAGAAATAAATAGATAAAATAAATAATATTAATCTTGTAAAATAGAAAAAAATAAAAAGTCATTAAAATATTCAAATTTATACGATGAGAACAAAAATTTTATAGGAAGCGTTGTTATTTTATTGATAAGTAGATTCTACAATAAAACAAAAGGACATTTTCAATTTGAATTACCATTTATTAGTGCTGACAAAAACAGACCAAAACATCTCGTAGAAATTGTCAGAGACAATGATCTGCATTAATTCTGTTAAAATCTACTTAAAAATCCTTTCAATTATTTAAGTAAAAATATTTTTTTACAAAAGTAATTATCTCCATTAATGACTTTTAAAAAATAGCAGGCAGAAGATAAATCTGATAAGTCATATTGCCTTCTAATTATTTCATTAATATATATTTGATCGGACAAGACTTTCTGCCCGGAGATGTTGTAGAGTTCAATTGTAATATTTCTATGTTCTCTTAAAAATATCTCCAGAGATAATATATTTTCATTGTAATTGATATTGATATTCATATCTTCACTATTATTTATTGGTAGTTCCTCTTCAACCGAATTTGGTAAGTAGGATAATTGTTCAAAATAAATGTCATTGTTAGTATCGTAATTAACGGCATATGTCCAAATCTGATAAATCAGATTTGATTCAATAAAGAAACAAGGTTTTGTCTGGTTTGTTGAATAATTAGTTATCTGTTCTTCATTTTCCCACGTTAAGCCACTATAAGACCTTCTTCTTGCAAGGTTGTAAATTGAACTTTGGTTTTTTGCATAGTAAACCATATAAGCTGAGTCAGAAGTAATATTGACAAAAGCATCATGAGAATTCATATTAGTTGTAAGTTGAACTTCGGATGACCAGTTGATTCTGTCTGTTGAAGTTCTTATAAAAACATCATTCTGATAATAATAGCTTCCGGTTTTTCTATGGTATGCTGCCATGTAAGTTCCATTTGGATGTTTACATATTCCGGGTCTATAGGTCGAAGGAGAGTTGATCAGTGTTTTTAAATTGTCCCAACTGCCACCGAAAGGACAATTACTGATATAAACACTGCCCGTACCTCCTGTGTAGTTTACATAGACCATTGTCAGAGAACCGTCTTCCTCTTCAATGACAACCGGATCGTAAACAGTATTTGCTGCTGTCCAGCCGAGATTTATTCTTCCTCTTTTAATCCATACAACATCACTGTCACCAGATACTACTTCATAAATTTTATAATCTCCGGTTTCATTTGAAGCATAGAAAACCCGGATTGTATCATCTGAAGTTTGTAAAATACAATGAGTTGTCTGATCTCCATTTTCTATCAATAATGGAGAAAGAGCAGACCATCCAAGACCATTGTCTATTGATCTTGTGTAATACAGATCACCATCATTCCAATTGGGTGCTCTAACAATAACGGATAATAAAGAGTTATCGTGTAATCTGCACATCCTCCCTCTGATGTCATTTTCTATTCCGCCGGATACAAAAACAGGTGTCGGATATGCATTAATAAAGAATATAAAAGATAAAAAAATAATTAAAATAATTTTCATATTTCCTCCGTATTTTTAAAACAGATATAAGTATATATAAAAGCATAAATATCAATAAATTGCAGGTGTTTTTTTATTGTAAATTTTTATATATTTGTTTTTTGACTTTCAGTTAATAATCCTTAAAATAGAATTATGTTTTTGATTTTAATTTTAATGATTTCTAATTACAGTGCTTTTTCATTAATGCCACCCGCACCAGGTCTTTGTACTGACAGCGGAATTGTCATAGAAACAGGAGTGAGCTTTCCGGGACATGTATTCGGAATTGATAAACCTTCTGCAACTCTTCTCACTGAAGAGGGAAAAACTCCTCCTTCTTTAAATACGGCAGTTCTTTTATTTGATTTTGCAGATCTCACTCACTGGTTTGGACATACAGTATCTGATTATTACGAACTTCTCTTTTCCTCATCTAATCCGGGAAGCATGTATTCATATTACAGAGAGGTAAGCTATGGTCAGTTTTCTGTTTATGGGACAGTGATTGACTGGCTGCAAAGTTATTACCCGCATACAAATTATGCTCTTCATTACTATGGACTTGAATGGATTTATGATCCCTATACACAGGATCAGAGTATTGGAGTATATATGCTTGTCAGAGATGCTGTGTATGCAGCAGAAGCGACAGGCTTTGATCTGAATTCTCTTGATCAGGATGTAGATCATGTTGCACATGGATTGTTTGTGGTCCATGCAGGACCCGGAGCAGAAGAAACAGGAGACACAACCCACATCTGGTCTCATAAAGCAGATGCGAGAGAGTTGTGCGAACTTATAAGGCAGGAATATGACCCTAACTGTCCATATATTATTTCAAGAGGTTGCACACTTGGAGTTTATTCAATGGAGCCTGAGATGATAGAAGGAGGGGATCTGATCACGGTTGGAGTATTTTGTCATGAGTTCTGTCATGTTCTTGGGGCACCGGATCTTTACAATACATCAAAAGGAAGTTATGTCTGCGGCAAGTTTGAATTAATGGATGCGGGGAGCTGGAACAGGTTGTCGGGTGAAAACCCGGGGATGAGACCTGCTCATCCTTCACTGTGGATAAAAATGCTATTAGGATGGGTTGAACCCGATTCAATAGAAAGGGATACTCCTGCAGTGCCGGATGAGGTTAAAGGAGCTATAATAGACGCTTCAACTTCATCAATAATGCCCCATGTCTGGAGAATCCTTTCAAATCCTTATGGGGTTGACTGGTCCGATTTAAGTCCGGGGACAGGTGAATACTTCCTTGTGGAGAATAGAGCAAAAATCGGATATTTTGAAATTGCTCTTCCTGATGACGGACTTGCAATCTGGCATGTGGATGAATCTCAACCCGACAATAACGATGAAAATGCGAGGCTTGTTTCTCTTATCAAAGCAGATGGAGACCCTTCAACAACCACTTACGGAGAAGAAGGGGATCTTTTTAAAAACACAACTTATGAGCTCGGTTCACTTGATCTTTCTTCACCCTATATGTGGGATGGAGCTCCGAGTGGAATTAAAGTGAAGAATATTTCTGCTCCCGGAAGTGTTATGTCTGCTGATCTTTTTGCAGATCCTGTTTTTCTCGGAAAAGTTTTTTCCTATCCTAATCCCTATGAAAAACGGTCTTATGGGGATGTATGCCATATCAAATACCAGCCGATAGGAAGAAAAGCTGAAGGGATATTTCCGATTTTCAGAGTAATAATATATAATCTTGCAGGTGAAGTGGTAAGGATACTTGATGATCCCTCAGAGATAAGGCCTTCCTCAAGAGAAGCGCTCTGGGATGGAAAAAACAATGAAGGAAACGAGGTTTCAAGCGGTATGTATCTTTATATTATAGAACTGACCCCATTTACAGGGGAAAGAAATTTCGGAAGGATAACATTTGTTCACTAAGTCTTTAATTGTAATAAAATAATGAACAGAAAAACATTATATGTATTTATCATTTTAACTTACACAGCAGTATATACTGCTGTTTCTTTTTCTCACGGTGTTTCAGGAAGCACTTTTTTAAAAATCGGCATAGGGGCAAGACCTGTATCTCTAGGCTGTGC
>CBDUTX010000274.1:0-3597 GCA_965370235.1 uncultured Desulfuromonadaceae bacterium
GCACAAAAACCACAGTTTATTTCATCTATTATAAGCAATACATCGTATTTATCACATGATGAGCGTAGTTCCTTCAAAAACCCTTCTGAGATAAAAATATCACCTGCAGAGGTCAAGACAGGTTCAATTAAACATCCGGAGATATTTTCTGAATTCTCACTGAGGTATTTATTGAAATTTCCAAGTATTTCATTTGGATTAGCTGGTAATATTCCCGGACCATATGTTCCGGGATAAGGGAAACTGACTGTTGAATCAATTATACACGGGTGAATCGGAAGACTTGATTTTTTTATCGCTTTGCTTATAGAACAATCAATTTTATTTTCTCTAGAGCCTGAGAGAAAAGTAACAAGATTATAATTTTTTGTCCCCCAAAAACCATTATTCTCTGCAAATCCTTTTTTCCAAAGTAGAGAAAGAGCTACTGCTTCCTGATAGGCAAGAGATTCATCTGAAAATAATTTGAATTTTATAAGGTTGTTAAGTAAAAATAAGTTTGAGAATTTTTCAATGAATTCAGATAATTCAACCGTCATATATGCACCTATCCCTGATTTATTGGTTGCGATATGACATATTTTTTCATTGAATTCTTTATCAATTAGTTTCGGATGATTATATCCAAGAGGTATTCTTCCATCATTTGTTGAAAGATCGATAAATTTCTTTTGTGTAATAACATCGACAATATTGCATCCGCTGCTGATCTGAATATCAACAACTAAAGGTGATAATGTTTGAACAGCGTATTTTCTAATGACATCGATAGGATTGGAATTAATCTTGTTCATTGACCCTCCACAAAATCAAATTCAATATTTCAGGGCAGGAATTGAACCTGCCCTTTGTAAATTATTTCTGTAAAATTTATTTATTATTCGAGATTATAACCAAACTCAATCGCCTTTTCATTAAGAGGGATCAATTGCTCTTTTTTAATTTGAGAGGGGAGTGCATCGAGGATAGCCTGTTTGTTCAGCATACCTGTAAATTTCATCAATGCCCCCAATATAAGTGCATTCTGGACTCTTACAGTTCCAAGTTCCTTATCTGCTATGTCGGTGAATGGTTTTGCAAGAACATCGACATCCTTTCTTTTTACTCCATTCTTTACAAGGGTAGTATTGATAACAATTAATCCTCCGGGGATAACATCTTTTTCAAATTTATCAAGAGAAGGCTGATTCATTGCAATAAGGATTGTAGGATTATCGATACTTGGATTTCCTACTTTCTCGTTTCTTATTACAATCTGGCAATTTGCTGTTCCTCCCCTCATCTCTGGTCCATATGATGGTATCCAGGTTACTTCCTTCCCTGAGAGCATTGAAGCTTCGGCAAGCAGTACACCGAGCATTAATATACCCTGTCCGCCAAACCCGGCAACTTTTACTTTTGGTTCATTATAGATGTCTTTTATCGGTTCTGATTTTGGATAAGATTTTACCTGTCTGTCAAGTTCAAGGACTTTTTTTATTGTATCTTTGTCCCATATGATATCTTTGGATTTAATTGGAGTTCTTTCCTCGGATATATCTTTAAAAATTCCAAGGGGGAAATAAGGGAGCTGGTTATCTTCAATCCATTTCAATGAATCAACAGGGGAGACCTTCCAACCCGAAGGACATTGAGAAAGAATTTCCACAAGGGAAAAACCCTTTCTATCCATTTGAAGTTTCAAAGCTTTTCTTACAGCCTGACGTGTTTTAATTCTATTCTTTGAATTGTGAAGAGAGACTCTTTCGACATAAACAGGTGCTTCAAGTTGAGCTATTAATTCAGCCATTCTCATAGGATAACCTTCATTTTCCGAATTTCTGCCATAAGGTGTGGTGGTTGTTATCTGACCAATCAGGGTTGTCGGAGCCATTTGACCACCGGTCATGCCATATATACTGTTGTTAATGAAAATAACTGTGATATTTTCACCACGGTTAGCTGCCTGAATGATATTATTACCGCCAATTGCTGCAAGATCTCCATCACCCTGATAACTTATGACAATGGAATCAGGACGAGTACGTTTGACAGCAGTTGCAACAGCAGGGGCTCTTCCGTGAGGTACCTGTTGATGACCACAGTCAAAATAATAATATCCGAAAACGCTGCAGCCTACAGGGCTGATCCAAATAGTTCTGTCGGCAATGTTAAAGTCATCAAATGCTTCTGCAAGGTATTTGTGAACTATTCCATGACCACAACCGGGGCAATAATGTGTGGTTTTTTTATCTGAAGCAGGACTTCTGAAAAAACTATCATAAAAACTTGCAGGTTTTTTAAGTACCTTACCCATTATTCACCTCCCATTAATTTTGTAATGAAATCTATTATTTCAGCAGCAGTTGGAACAATACCCCCCATCCTATTGTAAAAATAGATTTCTTTCATGCATCCTGTTGCCAATTTAACGTCATCAAGCATTTGACCGTTGGACATTTCAACAACGAGAATCTTTTTTGTTTTCTCTGCCAATTCTGCAAGTCTTACTTCAGGGAAGGGCCATAATGTCTGTGGTCTTAATAAGCCTGCTTTAATCCCCTTACTTCTTATGCTCTCAACAACATTTTTCAGTATTCTTGAAATTATTCCATATCCTACTAATAATATCTCAGCATCATCCGTCATGTATTCTTCGATCATCACTTCTTTTTCTTTTGCTACATTCATTTTTTTCTCAAGGTGTCTAACATGAGCTTCCATTTCAGAAGGTTCGAGATGAATTGAATTTATGAGATTCATTTTTGTTTCAGGTGTTGCCAAAGTTGCCCATTTTTTTTCCGGAAGGTCTTTTTTTGTCATCGATTCAGGAAATTCAACAGGTTCCATCATTTGACCTATAAAAGCATCGGTGAGCAGGATTACAGGTGTTCTGTATTTATCAGCAAGTCCAAAACCTTTGATTGTGAAATCGCACATCTCCTGTGCAGAATTTGGGGCAAGTACAATCAAATGATAGGAACCATGCCCTCCACCTTTTACTGCCTGATTGTAGTCAGACTGTTCCGGAGCAATATTTCCCAGACCTGGTCCTCCACGCATTACATTGACAATAAGACATGGAACTTCAGAACCAACGGAATAAGAAATACCTTCCATCATTAAACTTATACCGGGGCTTGAACTTGCAGTGAGAGTTCTGGCACCGGCACCACCGGATCCGTATAACATATTGATTGAAGCAATTTCACTTTCAGCCTGAAGGAAAGTTCTTCCTGCTTTTGGGAAAAAATATGATGAACCTTCAGCAATTTCAGATGCCGGTGTGATCGGATAACCGAAATATGTTTCAGCTCCGGCTAAAATTGCAGCTTTAACCACTGCATAATTTCCTTTTATTAATTCTTTAGCCATTTATTCCTCCGGTTTATAATCTTTTGGTAGAACTGTTATAGCACCTGGTTCAGGGCAGGTGTAAAAGCATTGTCCGCATCCAATACAACCTGAACCAGAGTACATTGCAGGATGATAACATTTCTGATTTAATTCGGGTGAAACTTCAAGACATTTTTACGGACAGGTAAAAATGAATAATCCACAGCATTTACATAAATCAAAAACAAATTCAACACGAGGATAAGTAAGTTAAGTTTCGTC
>CBDUTX010000275.1:0-3576 GCA_965370235.1 uncultured Desulfuromonadaceae bacterium
AGCGGTAAAAATCCTTGTAACTTCAGGAAGGTTCTTTAATGCCGAAAGAAAATTGATTGGGAAACAATCTTTTACGAAAAGAATGAATGAATGTCCGGCTGCAATATTAGCTGCATTCCGGTTAGCAAGGTGTATCAATTCATCATTATTACCCTCAAGTCTTATCAATGCCGGTCCTGATGCCTCACAGAATGCAAGCCCGAATTTAATATTTGGAACAGATCTTAAAAGTGTTTCTGACATATCTTCTGCAGTCATTATGAAGTGTGACATTCCTATTACAAAATTATAATTTTTCTCATTTTCAATTTGTACAAGTTTGAGTTCAATCATATAGTTCTCCTTATCACTGAAGCAAATTTATATCTATGTACTGGAAATTATAGCTGAAGATTATTTTGCTTACAAGCTGGGATTATATCAAGGTTTTTATTTTTCTGCTTTATTTTTATAATTCATAAGACTTTTTACATATTTTATTGTCTCTTCGGTAACTTCTTTTCCGCTTGCAAGTTCAGCAATTGCATTTATCCGTTTCTCTTTTGTGTTTGCATAAGAAGATTGTGTTGAAATCGAACCATCTCTTTCAATTTTATCAATTTTAACATAGTGATCTGCATAACTTGCAATCTGTGGAAGATGAGTGATTACTATAACCTGATGGACTGAAGCTAGGTCATGGAGATATTGTCCGACAGCTTGAGCTACTTTTCCTGATATTCCGGTATCTATCTCGTCAAAGACAACTGTCGGTAGTAGATTCTCTTTTAATATTGTTGACTGAAGGGCAAGAGCAAGTCGTGATAATTCACCACCTGAAACTACATTACACAGAAGTTCCGGTTTTAAGTCCATATTAGCTGTAAAAAGGAAAAGAACATCATCATATCCGGTTTGATCTATATTCCTTCCGGAAATTATCACTTCCCCCTGATTTTTCATTTTTATCTCTATTTGAAAAAAAGCACCCTTGAAACCCAGTCTTGTCAACATTTTCTGTATATTGTTTTCAAGATTTTTTGATTTTTTTATTCTTGTTATGTGGAGTTCATCTGCCTGGGAAAGTATTTTATCTTCAAGAGATTTTAATTTTTCAAGAGCAGTATTAATTCTGTCATCATAGTTCTTGAAATTTGTTAGTTTTTTTAACAGATTTTCTTTGTATTCTAATGTTAAATCAATAGAATTTCCGAATTTCTTAAATAGTTTCCTCAGTACTTCTTTTCTATCTCTCATAGAGGTAAGCAATTGATCATCATATTCGAGATCAGATATTTTATTTAGTAAGAAAAGCACTTCATCTTTAATTATCTCAATCTGGCTTAACATTTCATTCAACTGTGAAAATTTTTCACCAATTTCTCCCAGTTCATTAAACCTTTGTGTTAATTCTTTTATCAGAATTTCTAAACTATAATTGTCACCTTCAAGTATTTCTTTTGATTCGGAAGATAATTTATTTATTCTTTCAATATTCTCCAGAAGTCTGATTTTATCATTGAGTGTAGTCCATTCTTCCGATGTTGGATTGACCGATTGAATTTCATCCAGTTCATAATGTGCTAATTTTAATGCTTCTTCCTGATTTTCTTTTTCATTTTGCAGGTTTGTTAATTCTCTCTGTGTTTTTACTATAGTTTTAAGTAAATCTGAAATCTTTATTCTGTGTTCCTCACATCCGGAAAAAGAATCCAAATACTTATGATAATTATCCGGCATGAGAAGATCAGATATACTCTGCTGCCCGAACAGAAGAATATCTGTTTTTGAATAATTACTTAAATTTGATAGATTTGATATCTCATTGTTAATAAAATTTTTTGATCTGCCATGGACAGGAATTTCACGTTTTAATAAAATCTCTTTATTATTTTTCAGGGTAATTTCCAAAATAGTTAGTCCTTTATCAGGTTTTAAAGATCTTCTGTCTGATCTCGATCCGAGTACAGATGATATTGCATCAACTATTAAGGATTTTCCTGCTCCTGTTTCACCGGTTATAATATTCAAACCATGTTTAAACTCTATTTGAACTTTTTTTATTGTTGCGCAATTTGTAATTGAAAGGTTCTTTATCATATTGGCATTGCAGGATAAAGACATTTTGCCTTGTTTGGACAGTCCTCACAAGTTCTTTTAGCTTTCAGATCACCGAGTTTTAATTTATTTCTTAAAGTTGAGAAATAATCACTATCTTTTAATTTCATCAGCTTAAGAGATTTTTTAGATTTTTTTACAATTGTTTTATCCCCTTTTTTCAGCTCTTTTCCTATCTGTACGTCTATTACTATTATTGCCCTATCACTGCATAACCGAATCATTATTTCAGAATCACCTGAAACAATAAGTGGTCTCAAACTTAACATATGGGGTGATATGGTATTTACTAACATAATATCCATAGTAGGATAGACAATCGGACCTCCTGCTGAAAGAGAATAAGCTGTCGAGCCTGTTGGTGTGGAAATTATAATACCATCTCCGATTATTTCACTGAAGAAATGTCCGTTTATATATACAAGCATCTGAACAACTCTGAAAGATGAACCGGTCTGAATTACAATATCATTCAGTGCATCCGAATCACCGCCAATTGTTAACTTTATCCTTCTTTCAAAATAAACCTGTCCTGAAATAATTTTCTCAAGACATTGGTTTACATTTTCTGCAGGAATATCAGCTAAAAAACCGAGATTACCAAGATTGACCCCGAGTACTGGAGTATCGGGGTTTTTTATTTCTCTGGCAGTTCTGAGAATTGTTCCATCTCCGCCAAGAGCAATAACCAGGTCTTCATCCTCCAGTGGTTTGTCATCCTTAATAACTTCGATATGATGTTTTAAGAAAAAGTCCTCAATTATTTTTTCAATTTTTTTATGTAGTTTTTTATTGGGATTTGATGTTAAACGTACTTTCTCAATTATCATAAAACCATCCTGGTTTCTACTTTTTTACAGCTTGTATAATTCTTCTGATATTTTGAAAATCTTTATATATTTCAATATCATGAAAATTAGATTTTTGTAGCATTTTTTTTACTTTTTCCGACTGTTCAATTCCCAGTTCCATTATTATAAATGCGTCTGAAGGTAAAATATAATCAGATTGTTGTATTATTTTTTTTATAACTTTTAAACCTTCCTTTCCTCCGTCAATGGACAGCAGTGGTTCATGGAGTTTTACTTCTGGTTCAAGACAATTGATATCCTCCGACGGTATATAAGGAGGATTACAGATAATTGCAAGAATATCACAGTTGTATTTTACTGAAGATAGAAGATCTGATTTCACCAATGTGATTTTTCTTGAAATATTTTTATATTTGTTTAAATTTATTTTTGCCCATTTTAAAGCTTCAGATGAAAGATCAAGTGCAATAATATCGATATCCGGATTGTTTTTTGCTAAAGACAGAGATATTGCTGCAGAACCGGTACATAATTCTAAAATAAATCCTCTTCTGTTCTTTAAAATTGACAGAGACTTTTCTACAAGAAGTTCTGTTTCTGGTCTTGGTATGAAGACACCTTTACCTACAGAAAGGCTTAGATCGAAAAAAAACATTCTGCCCGTTAT
>CBDUTX010000276.1:0-3574 GCA_965370235.1 uncultured Desulfuromonadaceae bacterium
TCATTCAATTATGTAGAGGGTGATCCCTATCATTACAGTTACGAAGCTATGCCGGTTCTGTTAGATAGTGCAGATTATGATACTTCTGTTAATATGTGTGATAATCTGAATGTTCACAGAATGATGAAAAACGGACAACCAATCTATGCTGTCTGGACAAATAGCGGTATAGACACTATTGATTTCTCTTCTCAGATCTCAGGAGAATTATTAACAACAGACGGACACGGTAATCAGGCTACTCAGAACAGCGAAGATCTAATTGTTACCGAAGAACCGCTGTTTGTGGAATCGGGAGTTACTGCTGTCGAAGAAGAAATTGACAGATTCATGATAGAAGATTTTCGTTTAAATCAAAACTACCCAAATCCTTTCCAAAATGAAACTATAATTAATTATTGTATTTCAGGAAATGCTTCGGTTGAAATCAATGTATATAATATATTAGGACAAAAAATAAAAACACTTGTTAATGCTGAACAATCCGGAGGTAGATATTCTGTTATCTGGGATGGAACTAATAATTATGGTAAAGTAGTTACAGCAGGAATTTATATTTATCAATTGCAAGTCAATTCAAATTCAACAATAAAAAAGATGATGTTTGTTCAATAATATCTGATATATCACTTCTCCCCTATCTAAGCAAAAATTATGAATATTATAAAAATTCAATAAATAAAGGTAACTTGGGTTTAATATATTTCAATATATTTTCCTATGTATATTTTCTGATCTTAGTATTTATTTTACTATGTGAAAAACTGGCTATTTAGAGAATTTGTTTAAAAAACATTGAACTGAATTTATTTGAAATATTTTATAAACAAGCAGAGGAATTTGATAAATTTATTAAAAAAAAAATATGACAGTTCTTCTAAAAAAATATATGATGATAAACTGTATTTGCATGGTTTTTAATTCTAAAGCTTATGGTTAGTATATCCAGCAGTGAAGGATGGGATAATCAATATCTTTTTGATTATTATAGAAACAAATAAGCAGTAAAGAATTGAGGACAATAAATATTGGGTCAAATCAAAAATTTTAACTTTGAGTTCCAGGAGAACTCTTCTCTGTCAAGTTACCAGGAGAGATTTTCCCTCCTGGTATTATATGTAAATAATATCAGAATAAAATCACCGTTTTAGATAATTGCCGGTCTTCTGCTGAAAAGTTTACAAAGTACCTTCCAGAGGAAAGATTATCAGTAGATAAGTTATAAGAATGACTTCCTTCAGACATAGAGCCTAAATTTCTACTGAAAACATTTCTCCCTGCAACATCAAAAATATTGATCTTGACCTGCTGAGGAGAGAACAGGGTAAAATTAACTCTTATCTGATTATTCAGACTTGAGATATTTAAGGACTGAAATGTTCCCGTAGAGATCTCTTCAACACCTGTTGCATAACTGTCAAACCAGACATTGCCGGAACCCCATTGGCGGTAAATTACTGCTCTGCCGGTAGTGATGACTGTTGCTTGTGGGGTTACTTCTCCTGATGAGTTATGATTATTTACTACAGTTCTACTCGTCCAGCCAGAACCAGTATTATACGCTGCTACAAGCGAGTCAAATGAACCGAGACGAGTTGCAACGCCACAAAATTCATCAGCAGCAATTCCATCCCAACCAGACCTTAAGTATGGACGTGTCCAGAATACATCTCCTGTGATACTCCACAACTGTCCAATGGTAAAGTTCTGTCCTCCGTCACTACTGACTGACTCTCTGATCCTGCGACTTGATCCGGATCCTTCCAGATACAGCACTATGACATCATTGTTAGGAAAGGTTTCCCGGGTACTGGCTATACATGGATAGGCTCGCTCTGCAAGATATTCACCTGAAACCCAGAAATGATTACCGGAACCAGTCAGATCACAACGGTACGCCCGGATTGCATTACTGTCACTATCTTGCGTATAAATACAGATAATGTATACATAATCCTCACCAATTGAGATATAGGGGTCTCTCCCTCCCCGGGTAGAACTATGTCCCAGATAATTCCAGGTGGCTCCTCCATCGTCTGAATACAGAGTTGCCCAACCATAATTGGAAGTAGTTTCTCTGCTGTAAGTACACCAGATGGATGGTGTAGCATCATCAGTGATATCCATGGAAAGCTCCAGGGGATATTCAAAGTTAGAGTAAGTGTCAGGATCGAAAAAGGTCCAGGAAGGAACCATAGAAGGTTGATCAATTACCCCGAACCAAAGTTCTCTCTGGTTTGCATTGGGAGATGAATCAACAAAGAAGAAGTAGATATCAGGATTGGATCCGGTATGGTTAACTCTCATCTCAATATCCCAAAATTCAAATTCGTTTGATACTCCGTACAACCACACCTGAGACCAGTTCATCCCCTGGTCGGTAGATTTATAAAGTTTCAAAGTGTCATAATCGCCATTTTTAGAAATTCCCATCACATAGAGATATCCATCTGCATCGTAATCGAATGAAATTACCGAATTAGACATCGTCCAATCATTTGACACCAGAATGTCATCTCCCCATTCCGGAGCATAACTCTTTGGAGATTCATTCCCGGATTGTAAATCAGGAAGATAAGGATTGACATGATTAGACTGAGATGGCAGCAGATCAAGAGGATCAAGGTCTTCAACATAACTGTTGATCCTGGCATGTTGGAAATTGGGAAAGGGATGACTTTCACCAATTAAGGGAAGAGCTAACAGCAGGGAAATTACTACCAATGAAATAATTTTCATTTTCCCTCCTTATTTAAGGTTCATCAATAATAACAATTTATCAAAAGAATAGCAAAACAATTATATTTAAAGAAATTATCAATTCCAGTTTAGAAATGACCTACTTTTACAGGAAAAATTACTCACTTATAATGCAAAAATATATAAAGGGTCGGGGCTTGCATTTTTGCATTTTCATATTATATTGTTATGTATTCTTTGTGTCTTTGCGAGAAAATATTGGGGTGGTTACACCAACTTCATTTGAAGATTTAAGTTTAATTATTTATAGAAACACCAATACCAAAAGTGAATAAGTTATCTCCCCCATCAGTGCTGACAAGATAACCAAATTCAGGTCTAAAAGCTAATTTATTGATATCAGGTCCTACTCCAATTCCTGAAGTAAGGTAAATAAATTCATTATTTTCTTCCTGTGCAATTAGTACAGGTCTTGCTGAAAAATTGATGTCAATATATTCACTGACTGGTAATGTAAAATAAAATATAATAGGTTCCCACTGCCAATAGAAAAAATCTTCATGTAGATGCCATCCATGTGCATATCCAAGAGAAAATACATCTTTCGCTATATTAATTTTAGCATCAATTCCGAAAAATAATCTGCTTACTTCACTCTGATTTTCTGACATTGAAATATATTCAATTCTAATTTTTGTAGCTGTTAAAATGTGAACATTAAAAAAGGGAATTTTTGGCTTTTCAGTTTCAATCGCGATATTTTCCTTTTATTAAAAAAACTCAATCCAATTTCTGCTATTGATCACCCGATACAAAGACAATTTGTTATATTCCCATTTAATCAAATTCTAAAGTATTTGAAAAAGTTGGTAAA
>CBDUTX010000277.1:0-3571 GCA_965370235.1 uncultured Desulfuromonadaceae bacterium
GTCGTTTTGCCAATTCCTGGCACACCAATAAGTAGGTATGTTTTCGCTTTCATAGTTAAGTTCCTTTCATTGATAACAGGGTTATTCTTTGCTGCTAAAAAGTTCCTCTATAATAATATCACCACGTTTTAACTCCTCTGCACTTCTATCTTTTGTCCCTTGTATAGTATTATATACAATATAACCAGCAGATACTAATGCTTTATACAGTATAAAAGCTATAGTGGATTTACCTTCTCCCCTTTCGCCACTGATAGAGATCTTCATTATTTTCCTCCCTTTAATTTGTTGTAAATAAGACAAGCATAATGAGCAATCTTTAACATATCCATCGTATCTTGTCCTTTACGAGAATTCCGTCCAAAGCGGGCAAGATACTTTTTAATAGCAAGAATACAATCTTTTTCAGTCCAATTACTTACTTCGTCTTCTCCTATGTCTCCATATTGAGGAACAGTATAATTATCAACATGAGTTAAGACATCTTCTGAGAAAGTTTTCCATTCAGCTCCTCTTTTTGTTCTTGGAATTATTTCATTCATCATTTACTCCTTTGTGAACTATTCGTACATCATTCAGTTGCTCATTAATCTCAATAATAATATAGCATTTGCTACAGGAATATCTGTAATTGCCTTCTTCAGTTACCCCAATAAGATCCATTTGTCTTTTGCAGCATGTTCTATTTTTAAGAGAATTCATTATTCCTTTATTTCAATATCATCAAAGATTACCGGAACAGTTTCTTTAACCTGTTTTAAGAGAGGAATCATTAACTCTCTCATCTGCGAATGTGCCTGATTACTTGTTCTTAACTTAAATACTACTTGCATCCATTCTCGAAAATTTGCTGTCATTACAATTTCTGTTTTGAGAGAATTAGGAAGAACAGATCGAGCTTGCTGAGGAGACCAACCAGCAGCAGTAATAAGGTCTGTGTAACACCTTTCTGCATTTAGCATACAATCTAACCAACAAGAAGTTGGATCATAATCTCGACGATGTCCAATTATTTGTCCTTTTTCTATGATCATATCAGTAGGATCTATCTTTATCCAATGTGGAATAATAAAAGTGACTCCTCCAGAATAATTGCAATATCTTGTACTTTCCTGACTATAGCTCGCAAGTCTATGGCGAACGATTTCATGAGTAATCCCTCGATCACAGATAAAGCGAACGGTCATGTAAGGATGTTCAATTACTGAGAGGTGCCCTCTTTTAATAATCATCTTGACAAATTTCGCTGCGCTGCCTTCGGTTATTTTAGCCTCTGATTTGTAGCAAGTTCGTCCTGCCAGTTCAATCAATTCAAGTGGTTTTGGAGAAATGAATAGAATTTCATAACTTGGTTTTATTAGTCTCATTTTTATATCTCCTTCTTGCAATTAAACTTTTTTAAAGTATTCAGGGCTGCTCCATGTTTGTTATGTCTCAGTTCTTTAACAAACTTTTGATAGGCATAATCACTTTGGAGCAAAAATGTGTATTCTTTATGAACAGCAACAGTAACTTCTATTAATCCACTTGAATATTTGAGCGTTCCTTCATGTGTTAGTCTCATAACATTCCTTTTAACAAACGCAATGATCTGTTAATACCATAAATGAAACACCATAAGATTTACCATCTACAAAGACAGCTATCCAGCCATTCTTTTTTGTTTCAAGTGTTACCGTCTTTCCTTTCTGCTTCATCTCTTCTTTTATTGCTGTTAAAGAGCAATAGTTGCATCGGGTTCTGTGGCTCATTAATAAAATCCCCTTTCATAATTTATGAGACCTTTAAAGCATGGTTAAGTTTTTCATGCCATTTTAAATAGTCATTTGATCTCTGTTTCAGTAGCACTTCACAAACAGAAAGCCAATTATCATCTTCTATTGCTGCCATTATCGGCTCATAATTCAATAAAGCATAAAGTTGATCAATTTCTTCCTGTGTTTGTAAGACAATTTTTACAGGCGAAATAGTATCAAGCATTGTTATCTCCATCGGTTTCACCTCCTTTTTGTTTTATCCAAGCATTCATCTTTTCTTTTGATCCCCAACAATTACTCGGTGCTTCGTTGTAAAAATAAGCTGCATAGGCCGGTAAATTCGACATATTTTCATCATCTGCGAAACCACAGGCAGTGAAGAAATCGTTTTCTATAACTGCGGTTAAAAAACGACCAGGTCGAAGGCCATCTTCAACATATCGTTTAATTCCACCCAACATTCTCTCGGGAATGTAAAAAGCTCCGAAAGTGTACATAAAAGCACCATTTTGTGTTTTCATCTCTTCCTCCTCAGTCTTGTCCTTCTAATTTGAATAGCTTTTACAGATCTTCCAAGTTTATTTGCTATAATTCTATCAAGATATCTTTTCTTTACAATTATATTGTCTTCTTTAGTTGTGTATCTTTGATGTTTGTTGTGAGCCTTTGCCTCAAACTGTTTATAATACCGTTGTTTTGTTGCTTGCCATGTAGAAGGATGCTTCTTCCTCCATCTTTTATTTGTTTGATAGCTCACTCTTATACTTCCGTACAAATAAACTCATACACAGGAACCATTTCTCCTGTAGGAACTCTTTTACAGACAGTTGCCTTTTTAGCATCAACAATAATTCTTATTCGTGGGTTTTCAACACCTCCCAGATAAGTATAACAGAGTCCTCGATGAACAAGAGACCAGGTTTTGCTCTGTTTATCAGCATCAACTTGAGCGTCTCCATCATACTCGCAACCGGTTTTTTGCACAAAGGCTTCAAGAAATGTACCGATGTCTCTAATTATTTTCCCCTTCTCAGATAGATAAATCGTAATTAGAAGGTAGTCATTTCCATAATAAGGATAACACAAAGTAATATGCTCAATACCATCTTCTTTCTTGTATTCAGCAACCAAAGCATTCGCTTCAAAAATAATTGATTGAAAAGCAATGAGTGTATTTATGCCATCTTTGTTTCGCTGTAGTATTTTTTCCATTAAATTAGAATACTTTTCCATCTTTGTTCTCCTTTCTATCTTTTGTGATTGTTTGTAGAAGTCGACTTTTATCAAGATCCCCAACTTTTCCTATTATGATGTTTTTGCTTCCGCAGTTGCCACAAGAAGTTCTTGCATCTCGTACGGCTAATCTAAGTTGCAGACAATCTTTACAGAAATATTCATGTGTTTCATCAGGCATTTTTGTTTCTCCTTTATAAATTGAGCCTGGGGTAGTTCCGATATTTGATTCCCCAGGCTCGGTTAGGAGGTTTTCTTGACATTCTTCATTCATTTTACACCTTGAAAGAATGTCAAACTGCTCGGAACACACAGCAATGAAAGAAATCAAGGCAACCCTTAACGGGATAGCGTTTTTATGTTAATTTGTCTCTTTTTTCTCAAAATTATCACATGCTTTGGTCTTCCACACAGGATCAAACAAAAAAGGGTATATAAATCAACCCATCTTTATACCGTGTTTGTTTCCTGTCATATTAACATCTGGTTTTCCACATCTGATATGAGTGTTTCCTGGTACTTCCACTTTGTGGATACAACTATAGCATTCACCTGTAATATCTACTTTTTCCATGTTACCT
>CBDUTX010000278.1:0-3571 GCA_965370235.1 uncultured Desulfuromonadaceae bacterium
CCCAGTTCTGGAAAAAAGTTCTGTATTTGTCAGAAGATATTATTTTTCTTATTTTTTCATTTATTTCCATTAAACTTAATGAAATAAGATCACTACCCATTAATGTTACAATTAAAGCTGTTTTAAGATTTTCGTACATTAAATTAATCTCTGAAGAATTTTTATTTTTAATAGCATGCTGTAGATATTTATTTACAACCTTTCCGGAAAATTTCTTTAAATAGTTCGGATTTTTTAAAATATCTTTGAAGAAAAATATGACTATTGAAAACAGGATTAAAACTGAAGAAAGAAAATAAATTATTAAATTTACATATCTTTCTGGAGCAGGAAAAATAAAGGAATAGAAAGATGTGATATTATTGATTGTATCACAATCATTATAATCAGGTTCAATATAACATATTGTACCCGTTACTAAAACCGTACATGGATCTGTTTCGGATATCACATAATTTTCAAGATCAGGATCGTAGTATGAGAATTGAATTGAGGGTATTATTATCTGTCCCGGATTTTCAGCAGTTAAATGGAATAGTTCTTTTCTTTTTCCAAAAAGACTACCTTTACTATTATTTAAAGAGATTTCACTTTCAAATGGATAAAATGTTGTTTCTTCTGTCTCTGATATATCTATATTACCAATTCCTCTGATATTCCCAAAACCCGATATAATGATTTCAACTAATCCTGTTGAATCAATATAAAGTGAATCAGGAGCATCTATTTCAATAAAAAAAGTTCCAACGCTTCCTGTAAAATTTTCAGGAATTCCTTCTGCAGGAAGAGATTTGACAAATATTTCCAAAGGTTTTGTTGTCAGAGTTAAACGCCTTGGAAGAAGGGAGGATTTTGAGACAATGACTTCTATTTCAGATCTGCCGACAGTTACATTTCCTATCTGTATTGGGAAAAGAGCCCATCTGTATGTATATTTATGTACAATACCGTTGTCTGTCCCGATAGAATGATAAGTGAAGTTTGTATCAATAGTTTCTACCCAAAAACCTTGAAATGTTGGAGGTAAAATAATAACAGGAGCCTGTGTAAATTTAAATTTTGAATAACATATTAACTCAGCAATTATCTGTTCATTTGGATAAGGGTTTGTATCTGATACATTTATATCAAGTAAAACAGGTTTTCTATATGAAATATTTGGAATTATATTCCCGTTTGACAATGAGGTCATATTTTCAGTACTGTCGCCTGTAATGTAGATTACAATAGTATCGGATATGTTTTCAGTGATTCCGTTTTTTTGTATATTAACTGTTGCTGTTATTAAGTAAGAGCCTGATCCTTGTGAATAAGCAGAATATAAATATAAATTTCTGGTTTTAATATCCTGATTATTAACAACGGTACTGGTTGATATGACTGTTTGGTTGATGATAAAGTTATCATCTGAATCTATTTCAAAATTAACTATTTTTTCATTTCCTTCGATTGAAATCGTCATAGTGAACACAAAATGTTCAAATGGATTTATGCTGTCCGCATCAGTGATTAATTCCACTTCTGCAGAGAAAATAAATAATGTATTAATCAGAAAAAAAATCACTGTATATAATAATTTATTTTTCATTATTAATGTATTTGCAGATCATTTTACCAGCTCCCCGAGGGGAACCCTTTAATTTTCATTGGAGACAATGTGTCTTCACCTGGAGCATTCAATGCTGCATCGAGTAATCTTTCAGCCTGTTCTCGTGTCATATTAAAAGGAAGATCCTGCTGATCTTCATTTTGGTTATCATCCTGTTGATCGTCCTGCTGGTCTTCATTTTGGTTATCATCCTGTTGATCGTCCTGCTGGTCTTCATCCTGGTTATCATCCTGTTGATCGTCTTGCTGATCTTCATCCTGGTTATCATCCTGTTGGTCATCTTGCTGATCTTCAGAATTATTATCCTGTTCATTCTGTAATTGATTTTTTAAGCGAAGTGCAATTTCCAGGTTTCTTCTTGAATCCCTATCAGAAGGTATGGATTTTAAACTTTCTATTAGCAGATCTATAGATCTATCAAGTCTTTCTGTGGAAATTGAAGTATCGTTCTGAACCCATTTAAGGTATGAAGTTCCTGCATTATATGTTATATCCGGGATTAAGTCCTCGAGTACCGAATCATTACTGAGCATAGAATCAAATATTGTAGCAGCTTTATCAGGTTCTCCATTTGCATAATATGCAATTCCCAGATTATACATTATAAGAGGTTGACCGGGAGATATTTTTAGGGCATCTTCATATAATTCTACTGCTTTTGAATATTCTTCATTATCCTGAAGTTCTGCAGCTTTATATGCTTCGGGCGGTATTTCATTGGAATAATGAAGAGATGCAAAGAAATTTGAAAAAATGAATAATATTATCAAAAAGTCCATATTTTTTTCCTTCTTAATCTTTCCAGTACTAAGGAAATAGTTATAAATATACCAGCGAGACCAAGAGGTATTTCATAATGATATTTAAGAAGTCTGGAGACATCTTCTTTGAATTTTTTCTTTTTAAAGGTTTCTAAGAAGTGGTTGATTGCATTGTTGATTCTTGTAGCCTGATCGAGATACACGTAAATTCCTTCTGTTACATCGGACATCTCAATTAGAGTTTTTTCTTCAAGATATGTAATAGCAGTATCCCCATGTAAAGTGATTAGATATCCATTGACTTTCCCTGAATTATCAAAAGTTGGTATTGGTTCCCCTTCAGTTGATCCCACACCTATTGTAACTATCGGTATCTTTCTGTCCTGGAAATATTGTAGATTATCTGAGTAATCAGGACCAAAATTTTCACCATCGGAAAACAATAGCATAATTGATGCTCTCTGATTTTCTTTGTCAAAAATCTTCTCCGATACAATCAATGATGTGATTATCGACGTTCCTGAACTTGTTGTATATGCCGTAGATAAATTATTTAGAACAGATTTGATAGTCCTGTGATCAAGAGTTAGGGGACTTATTATAGATCCGCTCCCGGAAAATATAATAAGTGCAAATCTATCATCTTTTCTATCTGTAAGGAGGTCATTAATTGATTTTTTAACCACTTCCAATTTTGAAATTGGATTACCTGCATCCATACTTTTACTGATATCAAGTGCAATTAGGATATCTATTCCTTCTCCGGATATTGAAGTGAGCTGTATTTCATTTGCTGGTCCTGCTGCAGCTACCATGAAGAATATAATTGCTATTAAAAGGCAAATATCTTTGAAAATTTCTGCAGTTTTATTTGACATAGTCAATTGATTTTTTCTTCCTGTTGCGAGGAATTTATTAAGAATTTTTTGTTTTTTTCTATAATTCAATAATTGAAATATTGTTGTTATAATAATAATTAAAGGAATGGAATACAGAAATACCGGACGTGAAAATATCACGGCAGACTCCTTAAAAATGTTCTTTCTGAGATATAGGCAATTAAAAAAATAATAATACTTAAAGTTACCCAGAAATGAGCTTTTGAAGGTTTTAATGACATTATTTCCTGTTCTTCTCCTGTTTTTTACATTTTATAAATTAAATTAAATGATTTTTTAAATGCTTTTGTATAAGTAGCTAT
>CBDUTX010000279.1:0-3552 GCA_965370235.1 uncultured Desulfuromonadaceae bacterium
TCTCTTTCCTGTGATCATCACTTTGTCTGAAGAGGAATGGAATGAATTGAAAAAAACAAAAGGAGATAAATTATTTAAAGTGGGTTTTCAAATCAAAATATTCAGTAATTCAGTTATTGTTGAGGGTGTTCCTGCAGGGCTTGAGCATCTGTCAAAAGAAGATATTCAGACTTTAGTTAGAGATATTCTTCTGACAGAAGAAGGGGATTCATTTTATAGAGAAGCTGCAGCTAAAATTGCCTGTAAAGCATCTATCAAAGCAGGTGACAGATTAAAATCACAGGAGATGGAAAAACTTGTAGGTGGACTATTTCTATGCCGTCAACCACATATATGTCCTCATGGCAGACCAACAATGATCCGTTTCACATTGAAAGAGATTGAAAAGAGATTAGGAAGGACTTGAAAAAAAAAATTCCTGTAATAGTAGGAGCTACAGCAAGTGGAAAATCAAAACTTGCTGGAAATCTATTCGATAAAAAATTTATTGATTTTATAATAATGGCTGACTCGAGGAAAATTTATACTGAAGCAGAGATTGGTGTTTCAAGTCCATCAGGTGAAGCAGTAAAAAAAATACAGTATTATATGATTAATATTATTGAACCTTACAAGATGTATTCTGCTGCTAAATATGCAAAAGAGGTTATAAAAATATTTAAAAGTCAAAAAGGGAGACCTGTGATTACTGGAGGGAGTGGGCTTTATATAAAAGCTGTTTTTAACGGATTATTCAGTGTTCCCGAAATCGAATGTGAGATAAGAGAAAAAATAGTAAAGAAAATTAATACAGACGGACTGGAGGGAGCATATATTGAATTGTGTGATATAGATCCTGAAGCTGCTGAAAAAATTCATCCAAATGACATGTTAAGAATTTCACGAGCTCTTGAAGTCTATGCTCAGACAGGGGAAAAAATTTCCCAATTATGGAAAAAGAACAGGGTTGATAGAGACTTTGAACCTGTATACATCGGATTAGAACATTCATCATCGAGTTTAAAAAAAAGAATAAGAAAAAGAATTGAAAATATGCTTGAAAAAGGACTTGTAGAGGAAGTTTCCCGACTCCATGATAAATATGGTAAGAATATTTGGTTGTTTTCATCAATAGGGTATAGAGAAACACTTCTGTATATTGATGGAAAAATTGATTATAATGAATTGATAGAGAAAGTTTATGTTTCTACCTGGCATTATGCAAGAAAGCAGATTGTTTGGTTTAAGAAATTGAAAGGAGTTCACTGGATTTGTTCACAGGGGAACAATATTAAAGAAATAACTGACAAAGCTATAAATATATGGATTAGAAATGGAATTAAATAAAAGAAAAACGGAAATACCTGATATTATTCTTATTGCTTTTGTAAGTCTTATAATAATATATGGATTACTTGCTCTGAATCAGGCAACTTTATGGGCTGGACCTTCATTTTTACTCAAGCAGATAATCTGGATAGGTGTTGGAATTGTCGTTATGTTCATTGTAACTTTTTTACTCAGATTAAATACTTTTATAGCTTTTTCATATCTTTTTTATCTACTGACTCTTATTTTTCTCATAATTCCCTGGATACCCGGTTTGAGTTCAGGTGAAGCGCATAGATGGGTGGATTTCAGGATATTTAAAGCTCAACCGTCTGATTTTGCTAAATTATCCTTAATTTTTGTTCTTGCGAGATATTTAACTGATAGATATACCTTTTGGGACATAATAAAAAGATTTTATTACAGATGGAGAATTGGAGAGAAACAACCTTTACTTATTCCTACTCTTCAGAGAAGAAAAATTGGTGATCCGATTATAATTATTGAAGCTATTCTAATTACATTTATTCCATTCATTTTAATATTAGCCGAACCTGACCTTGGAACATCTATTGTTTTTATATTTATACTTCTGTCTATGCTTTATTTTGCGGGTTTAAGTCTCGCAACTGTCTTATATTTAGTTACTCCGGGAATCTCAATATTCCTTTCGATATTCCTTGTGACAAGTTCTTATACTCGAACAGGATGGATTCTTGTTGTATTGTTATTTTTATTATTATTGGCAAGTTTTTTTATTTATAAGAAAAGTACAATTACTATTATTACTGTACTATGTATAAATGTTTTTATGATAGGTTCCGGACCTATGATCTGGAATTATGTCCTTAAGGAATATCAGAAGAAAAGAATTATTACTTTTATGGATCCATCTGCAGATCCTACAGGATCAGGTTGGCATATTCTTCAGTCGAAAATTGCTATAGGATCAGGAAAATTATGGGGAGAAGGAATGTTGAACCTTGAAACCAAAGAACTTGCTTTTCTTCCTGAACAGCATACTGATTTTATTTTTTCAGTAATAGCTAAGAAAGGAGGGTTTATTGGTGCTACTATTCTACTTCTTCTGTTTTTATTATTTCTTAGAAGAATATTTTTCCTTTCAAAAAAGACAAAGAACAATAGTTTTTCCCTTGTAACTGTTGGTATTGGTACTCTTTTTACGTTTCAAATAATAGTCAACATATCAATGACTCTTGGTGCTCTCCCGGTAGTTGGTATTGCCTTACCTTTTATTAGTTATGGAGGATCTTCGATCCTGATGTCATTTACACTTCTTGGTTTCCTTTTAAACATATCGAGAAGTGTCAAGTAATATATTCATTCTTAATTTCTTTAAAATTATAGCAGAATCCTGTCTAAACCTTATCTTTCCTCTTATCTGTATTAAATTTGGAATTACACTTGGATGGGGTTCAATCTGTATATGTGATTTATGTCTTGATTCTGTTATTATGGATATAAAAAACGAACAACTTAGAAAAAAAAATAAAAGGGATATTTTATTAAACAGGCTGAAAAATGTATTTAACATTGAAGTAAAGGATGTTTTTTTCATCGGGAAGTATGAAGGAATATTAGCCGAATTGATAAAACTGATGAAATATTCAAGCTACAGTAAATTAGCTGACAGACTTTCAATCAGGTTGAGCAACATAATTGAAATACAATTAGAAAATGTAAAAATATTATCTGTTCCGATTACTACAGCTGGTAAAAAAATACGCGGTTTTAATCAAACTGAAATAATGGCAAAGAGAATTTCGAAGGAATTGGGAATTGATTACATTAAAGATGTGATTAAATTTAAAATGAAAAAGAAAGATCAGGCATCATCAACCTATGAAGAAAGATTGAAACAGATGAAAGGATCTATGTGCATAGCTAAAAATTATAAACATATCACCGGGAAATCTGTTTTAATAGTTGATGATGTAATGACCACAGGTGCAACTTTATCAGAAGCTTACAGGATAGTTAGATCCTGCAGTGATAAAAATATTTATTTCGCTCTTATTGCTGTTGTCCTTAACGATTAGTACTTCTTTAGAATTTTACTCGGAATATAAAAATATAACGGATTTTTTTCTATAATTTATTTTTTGCAGATTTTATTTTTTTTATTATCACTTTTACTGTTTCAATATCCTTTTCAGTGTTCAGTATTCTGTTATTGTGCAAATCTGAATTAATATTTAACAATCCTGAATATTCAATTTTTTC
>CBDUTX010000280.1:0-3545 GCA_965370235.1 uncultured Desulfuromonadaceae bacterium
TTTTTTGGAGGATTAACGAATTTTGATACTCTATATATTTTCATCAGATCCTGATCATAAGACCGGAGTAAAGATTTTAATACATCACAATTTTTGAATTCTGGTTCTATCCAAAGAGATCTTCTGTCCTTTTTTATAATTACTGGCATTCTGTCATGTATTGGCTTTAACATTTCATTGGAATCTGTTGTAATTATAGTACATGAATATATTTCTTCATTTTCTGGAGACAGCCATCTGTCATACAAACCAGCAAAGCCAAATGGTTTTTCTGATTTTAAACTCATATAAAATGGAATTTTACCTCCATCTGTCTTTTTCCATTCGTAAAATCCATCAGCAATAATCAGGCACCTGTTATTTTTAAAATTATTTTTAAAACTCGGTTTTTCTAACAGAGTTTCAGCTCTTGCATTTATCATCTTATAACTAAAAGACTGATCTTTTGCCCGGTGAGGTATTAACCCCCACCTGAAGTATTTAAATGATATTTTGTCTTTTTTTAAAATTATCAGAACACTTTGACCGGGTGAAATATTATAATTACTTGTATAAGTAAATCCATTTTCCATTCCAATCTGTTTATGTTCAAAGGAAAATTCTTTTTTTATAAAACTGAAAGAACTTTTTAAAGCAAATCTCCCGCACATATTGATCTTTATTGAATTATTACAAGTGAAAGCATAAATATTTACAATATTTCATTTGTAGATGAATGTCTGCTTTTCACTTTATACATCTCCATGTCTGCTCTAACAATTATTTCTTCAACAGAAATATCATTTTCCGGGTTATATTCTGCAAAACCATGACTTAATCTTATAATTTGATGATCTGCTACAGAAGAATTATATTTTTTTATCTCTTTATTTACTCTTTTCCATATTGTATTTACCTGATCGATATTACAATCAGGAAAAATTATCAAAAACTCATCTCCTCCCATTCTGCAAATTGAATCAGATTCCCGGACAACTGATTTTAAAATTCTACTGACATTTACTATCAGTATATCACCTTCTTTATGCCCATGCAGATCGTTAACTGCTTTTAAATTATCAATATCAATAAAACATACTACAAGACATGTATTGTTTCTTTTTGATATCTTGATCTGATTTTCCAGAAATACAAGTCCTGTCATCCTGTTGAAAACACCGGTCATTGTATCTGTTGTAGCATAATATCTTAATTTTCTCTCAATTATTTCTCTCTCTTCTATTTCATTTCTTAACTTTTCATTAGCCCCCAGGAGTTCTTGAGTTCTTTCTTCAATAATATTTTCCAATTTCTCATAAGATTTTAAGAGGGATTGCTTAACAATTTTTTTATCATTTAAATCCTGAACTAAACCGTAAATAGATTTAATAGCACTGTTTTTATCATAAACAACTCTTGCAGTATGAGATATCCAAAGAAAAGAACTGTCTTTTTTTCTAATTCTGATATGTTTATTTTTAACAAATCCATTGGTTTTAGCTTCTTTTAAAAAATTTGTTAATTCAAGAGGATTTGTAAATAATTTTCTCATAGACATTGAAAGAAGCTCTTCAGTATTTTCATATCCTAAAAGCTCTGCCAATTTAACATTAACAAATGTGAAGTGATCATCAGGGTCACCAGGAGACATGTAAACTCCATAATTAATATCATTTATTATTGAATTATATTGAATTACTTTACCCTGTAACTTCTTGCGGTTTTTAATTTTGATAATAGTTAAGTAAACTACTATATAAATAAATACAATTAAAAGAGTTATAATAATTCCAAGTATAAAGGAATTAAATTTATTATCCAAAATATAAAATTTTATCCCCTCTATCAGAAAGAAAAAAGAAATCATCACATCACCTTTCTATGTTATAACTTATGATATTTCTCCTTTTTTTTATACATCTCATTATCTGCAAAGGATAAAAGATCATCAATTGATTTTTCTTCATTTGGATTATATTCTGCAAAACCATAACTGACACTCACAGGATATTTTTTTTCAGCAGAAGAATTGATTTCATCAATATTGTATTGTATTCTCTCCCATAAAAGTTGTGATTTATCAATTGATGCGCTGTGAAAAATAATAATAAATTCATCTCCTCCTAACCTGAATACTATATCTGAATCTCTAACTGATTTTTTCAAAATCTGACTAATACAGATTATGAGCTCATCTCCTTCATTATGTCCGTATTTATCATTGATTGATTTTAAATTATTAACATCGACAAAACATATAAGAAAGAATGTTTCATCTCTTTTTGAGAGCTTAATACGATTCTCAAGGAACAACAAACCTGTCCTTCTGTTAAAAATTCCAGTTAAAACATCAGTGGCTGCATATAATCTAAGTTCATTTTCAATTATCTTTCTCTTCTCTATCTCCTGCTGCAATTGATCATTAGCTCTATATAGTTCCTGGGCTCTTTCCTCTATACTTTTTTTTATTTCTTCTTCCCTATCTTCTAAAGATATATCTTTTTTTGGAATAATTTCAGTTATATCATTAGCAATACACCATAATCCGGTACAAATTCCATTTTCCTCAATTGGAACAGCAATTATTTCAAATTTTAAAAACCTGTTATTAAAATCGCTTAAAGAAAAAATACTTCTGCTTATTTTAATTTTTCCTATTGAGGATTTAAAAAAATTATAAGCATGAGCTTTTTCTTCTTGACTGAAAAAATATATTATTTTAGCTTTTAATGATTTTTCTCTATTTCCCGATATATCAAATGACTCCAGCTGAGGTAACTCAAAAAAGTCCTTAGTAAAATTATTGTAGAACATGAAATTTAAATTTAAATCTAATTCACATATAATCATCGGAATATTGTCAACAAATTCTCTATATTTACCCGCTGTCAGTAATGAGAACTTCTCTAAATTTTTTACTTCAGTAATATCATAATAGATAAATACATAATAAATTGAATTGTCATTACCAGAATTAATAAGAGAGATAGAAATTTTGTAACATCTGTTTTCAATACTGCTTTCACTTACTTTCAACTTGATGTAAAACTCTCGGATTGTTATGGTAGAATTATTTTTTATAAAAGAAATTCTTTCAAGATATTCTTTTGGAAAAAGTTCTGATCTAAAATATCCAGATTGAATATTTTCAATATAGTAGTTAAAATGATTTATAAATTCTCTGTTATATTTAACAATATTCCCTGATTTATCAGTAATAATCACCGGAAATGGTAATATATCAAACGAATTATCATTAATTAAAGTCATTGATTAAACTGTCTAATGCTTCCTTCAATTATAAAAATAATCATAAAAATTTATTGCAACCAGGCATCTCACATTTTTATTATACCAGAACTTTTGATTAAAAATTAACTAAATTTATTAAAATAATGGAAATTTAAATTAATATTTTTAAAATTAAAATTTAATTGTAGTTGTAAAAATTTAAATATATAATAATTTTAATTAAATTATGTTAATAAATTTATATATAAAATTGTATTTTAATCACATCACTTAAAAACTGCAAAAAAATGAAAAATGACTTAATAAAAAATATG
>CBDUTX010000281.1:0-3536 GCA_965370235.1 uncultured Desulfuromonadaceae bacterium
TGCTTGTTCCTTCAGCTATTTTATTTAATATATCCCATTTCATAATATATTCAGTTTTAAAAATATTAGAGTTTACAACCTATATTTTCATTTAATAACAATTAAATATTAAAATTACTATAAATGACATAAAAATATATTTTTTTTATTTTAGTATATATATAATTTAATAATTGCATTGTTATTTTTGTTATAATAAAATAAAGTAAAGTATAAAATAAGGGGGTAAAAAATGAAAATTAAACTTTTTCAATTTATTTTCTTAATTCTTTTTTTCACAAAGTCTATCTCAACCGGAGTTGATGTACAGGTTAATCAGGACCCTGGTCCATTACTTCAAAATGAAACAAGCATAACTGTTAATCCGGCTAATCCGGGAAATATTGTCATAGGTTATAATGAAGATCCGGGAGGTCCCTGGGGTAATGGAAACGGACTTGGCATAAGCTATTCTTTTGATTTCGGTGTTACATGGCAAGATACACAAATTGTAGAGATCTGGGGTATTGAAGCTGATCCGACACTGGATGCAGGTTTAAACGGGATGGTCTATGCCGGTTTTATTACATACAAAGGTTTTTTTACAGATACAAATGGTATTTTTGTAAGCCGCTCAACAGATGGCGGTATTACATGGCCCCTAATAGCCATGGTGGATTTACATTTGAACAGCCCATCTAATCCCGGTCCTTTTTCAGATAAGTGTTACCTCTGTGTTGACAACCTTCCAACAAGCCCTTTCATTGGAAATGTATATATTTCCTGGCAAAGGGATAATACAAATGGAGTCAATTCAGATGTTTATTTTTCAGCTTCTTATAACAACGGTAATTCTTTTTCAGGACCTTTAAGAATAAGCGACCTTCCGGTAAATCTCAGCCAATGTGTAGGACAGGTACCCAAAGCAGGACCAAATGGCGATATATATGTCCTTTGGGGAGATTTTGCTCTTCCTGGTCATACAACAGGATATTTATTTATCGATGTCTCAACTGATGCCGGTGTCACCTGGGGAACAGACATTCTGATAGATTCATTCCTCGTTGTTCCCAGATTTCCAAATCCCGCTTTTCCTGGTTTTTATGTGAGAAGTTATCCGACAATCGGAGTTGATCCTGTGAATCACGGTCATGTCTATGCTGCAGTAGCAGTTGATCCTGATGGGATATCAGGTCCCGATGATGGAGATATATGGTTCTGGTCATCAAATAACGGAGGAATAACATGGACAGGTCCGGTAATAGTCAATGATGATGGTTCTATAAATGATCAATTCCAACCCTGGATGGATGTTAAAGATAATGGAGTAATTGATATAGTATGGCTTGACAGAAGAAATGATCCTGCAGATCAGAATTTTGAAGTTTTTTTCGCTTACAGTACAGATGGAGGAACGACATTCTCACAAAATATACCTGTATCAGATATGATTTTTCCCTTACTCCCAGGTCAGGACTGGTTAGGGGAATACATCGGTATAGATGTTGATCCATTTGATGCTTACATAGCATGGACAGATACAAGAAATGGTGACAGGGATATTTTCTTCGATACAATACACAATCCTGAATTGGGCATAGATGAAGGAAATACAAATATATTAAATTTAAATACAATTCACTGCTTGCCGAATCCGTTTTATAATGAACTGCAAATTGAATATAGTGTTCCATATCCTCAATATGTAAGTGTAGAGGTATTCGATGTATCGGGTAAATTAATAAATAATCTCCATAATGGTTTCTCAGATGCAGGTAATCAACTTATTGTATGGAATGGTTCTGATAATTCGGATAATTTAATTCCTCATGGAATTTACTTTGTAAATATTAAGATTGGAGATGAACTTTATTCTGATAAAATTATCAAATTAGAATAATTCTCAGTATTCTTACTGGATGTGTTGATTTCTGCCAATGCGCATTCTAATGACCTAACTTGAGTAATGAGGAATTGACATGCACGCTCAAATGGCATTTTACTGCATCTTTAATATTTTTTCTTAATTCATCTATTGTTTCCCCTTCAGTGTAGATAGAATATCCTAGGGCTTTTGCAGTATAGCCACCTTCATCAGAACTTTCGATAATAAAAATTATTTCACTTATTATTTCTCCTTAATTTAATGTAGCATATTTTTATTTATTTTTCGATAATTTTTATTAGTCCTAATAACTCAGAATAACTGGTTTGAAAAAGCACAAGCTTTTTCAAATCTGAATCGATTTTTTTTAAAATATAAGTTTTTGAACAACTAACTCCAACATTATAATCAATCATTAATTCTGTAAGTTTCTGTCCATCAATCAGAATTATCTTTTTTTCAATATGATTTACATAATCATATGCTTCCTGAGAAAAATTGGATGTTGTTATAAATACACCTTTTCTGCCCCTCTTACTTTCTAAACTACCTGCGAATTTTTGAATTTCTGGTCTACCAACTGTATTTTCCCATTTCTTTGCCTGAATACATATTGAATCTAATCCCAATCTGTCTTCTTTGATAACTCCATCAATTCCTTCATCTCCTGCTCCTTTAGAAATTCTTGCTTCATCATAAGGGTCGCCATACCCCATTGCTACTAATAAATCTTTGACAAGTATTTCAAAAAATTGCCATGAGCAGTCTATAATCTTTTCCAGCAGATCGTCAGCCAAGGTAGTCTTGTAGATTTCATATGCAGATTCAATTCTATCTTCTGGCAGTTCTGTACAAATATCAATGCTTGCCAGTATGTTTTTCTTATGTCTGTTCATTATATATTCATTAAATTCTTTAAATTGCCTAAGGTCCTTCATCCTTAATTTCTCAGGAAATTCTTCTATTATTTGCATCCCGCGATCTAAAATCTTAAATGTTTTTTCTTCAGTTTTTTCTATAACTTTAGCCTTCACAAAGGATCCTATTATATTATTAATCACTATCATTGAACGTCTTGGTTTGTCTCTTTGAACCAAATTATATTTAGCAGTAAGAATTTCTATGATTTCATGATATCTATGTTCTTTTTTATCAACAAAGACTTTCAGTACTGGCAACATGTATTCATCAAGTTTTGGTTCATTCATCGCTCTTTCCTTGAAAAAATATAGTTATCATATTATTTTTCATCCAACATTCTTATTTTACTATATCATTAAAAAGGGAAAGTATAAATAAATTGTTCGTCAGAGTCAAGATCAATGGGAATTTTCAAGTAGTAGAAACAGTTTTAGCATCTATATATAAGCAATTATTTTAAAATATGATTTTATTTCTGTATTCTTTCTGCTTACCTGTGTATTGTATGAAGACAGGTGGTCTCCTGCTTCACAATAATTTAGCTCAAGTAGCTTCTTTGTGTTTCATTTTCATTTCGTTCTTAGATTCGACAGACAGGTCAATGTAATAGTAACAAGTATTATCAGTGCTTATCCATTAAACCGATAAAATTATCTGCAAAGTAGATGATTTTATCATTTCTTTTCTGTGTTCTTCCTGTGTTTATCTGTGGTAAAAATTCTTTTCTTTTTTTAAGTGTAAAGTTTGAAAA
>CBDUTX010000282.1:0-3525 GCA_965370235.1 uncultured Desulfuromonadaceae bacterium
ATTAACTCCTTTGGTATGTTGATATGCAAAGAGTTTTCCAGTTCTGCCAAGTCCTGATTGGATCTCATCAAGTATCATCAGAACATTATTCTTCCTACATATATCCTGAGCCTCTTTTAGAAATCCTTCTCCGGGAAATATTATCCCGGATTCACCCTGTATCGGTTCAGTTAGGAAAGCAACTGTATTATCATCAATTGCATTCTCAAGAGCCTGCAGGTCACCGTATGGAATAATTTTAAAACCAGGTGTCAGAGGACCAAAACCATTTTTATAGGAGTCATCAGATGAAAAGCTAATTATTGTAATTGTTCTTCCGTGAAAATTATTTGAACTTATTATGATCTTTGCTTTATCTTTTTTAACTTTTTTCTTTTCATAACCCCACTTTCTGATAACTTTTATTGCAGTTTCAACAGCTTCAGCACCTGAATTCATTGGCAGAATAGCTTCATATCCTGTAAGTTTAGAAATCTCTTCATAGAATAAGGGTAACTGATTATTTCTGAAAGCACGTGATGTCAAAGTCAATTTCTCTACCTGTTCTTTTACTATTTTAACAAGTCTTGGATGACAATGCCCCTGATTCAAAGCTGAATAAGCAGCTAAGAAATCCATATATTTATTCCCCTCTACATCCCAAACCCATACTCCCTTACCCTTTTCGATGACAACATCAAGAGGATGATAATTATGAGCACCGTATTTTTCCTCTAATTCAATAAGGTATTTTGAGTCCATTTATTTTTCTCCTTGTTAAATATATTCTAATATAAATCATATTTTTTTTTTTTACTAAGTCAAGATGAATGTAAGTTCAGTGTTTACGATTTTTTATTGAAATGGTATAATAATCGATTATGAGAATCAGTGATAATAGAAGATGGCTTAAAGAGTTCTATCAAAATTTGAAAAACTGCGGGACACAAGCTTCTGCAGCTGAAATACTTGCTCAAACTGCTGTTGATTATGGTCCTTTTAACGGTCTTGCTGTAATTATGAAAGAAGACGGAAAAGAAAAATTAATCACATCTTCAGGATCTATGAAAAAATATCGAAGTCACAATAGCATTAACAGAACAAAGTATTACTCAGTTGATTTACCTGATTATGATGGAGTAGTCATTGCAGATCTTTATAAAAAATTTACATCAAGATATTATCTTCAAACAGCTGTTTATCTTTTTTCTTTATTTCTTAGTATGAATAAGAAAATTAGAAAAGCGGAAATATCTGGAATAATTGATCCTCTGACAGGATTGTTCAATAGAAATTATATTCTTGAAGAAATAGATTTTTTATTAAAACAAATGAACAGGTATGGTGGTGAATTCTCTTTACTTAATATATCTTTAGATATACCTGAATGGATGGAAATTAAAGATGCCGAGGTAGATATTAAAGTTGAAATTCAGCAATTAGCAAAATATCTCATTGATTCATTTAGGGAAACGGATAGAATCGGATATCTTTCTTTTGGTGAATTCATCTGTATTCTATTAAAGTCCGGTATTGAAAGATCGAATTCAATAAGTTCAAGGATTCTCGAGAACTACAGAAGAAAAAACTTACACTTGAGCTTAAGTATTGGGATTGCCACTTATCCCGCTGAATCTACATTTCAAGATGAACTTATAGAAAAAGTTGAAAAAGCAAAAAAAATTGCAAAATCAATGGGGGGAAATACTGCTTCAAGGTGTTCTTGATATAATGTGTGAATGTTTCTCAAAATCGTTAAATATTTTAAGGAGAAAAAATGTACAAAATATTAGCTATCAATCCGGGTGCAACATCTACAAAAATCGGAGTTTATATTGATGAAAATCCTCTTTTTATTGAGATAATAAGACATGAAGGGAACGAACTTGCAAAATTTTCAAAGGCATTTGATCAATATCACTACAGAGAAAATGTAATTCTTGATGCTCTGAAGAAAAGAAACATCGATTTGAATGAACTTTCAGCTGTGGTTGGGAGAGGTGGAACTTTTAAACCTCTTCAGGGCGGGGTATATGAGGTAAATAAGAAAATGATTGAAGATGTAAAAAATGGGAATGTCCAGGCTGATCATGTATCTTTGATTGGATGTATTCTTGCAAAAGAAATTGCTGACTCAGTTAATATTCCTGCATATATTGTCGATCCGGTTTCTGTTGATGAATTTATCGATGAAGCAAGAATCTCTGGCTTACCCGAATTACCAAGAAAAAGTCTTTCACATGCATTGAATATGAAAATGGTTGCAAGAAAAGAAGCCGGTAAAATGGGTAAGAATTATGAAGAAGTTAATTTTATTATCGCTCATCTCGGAGGAGGGATTAGTATTTCTCCACATAGAAAAGGGAAAATAATTGATGCAAATAATGCGAATGATGGGGGACCTATGTCTCCGCAAAGGGCAGGAACACTGCCTGTAACAGGATTGATAAAATTATGTTATCAAGATATATACACTGAGAAGGAGATACTGACAAAAGTTTTAAAGAAAGGTGGATTGACTGCTCATTGTAATACGGATGATCTCAGAGAAGTCATTAAAAGAATTGATAATGGCGATAAAAAAGCTGAAAACATCTACAATGCAATGACATATCAAATTGCAAAGGAAATTGGAGCAATGGCAGCAGTTCTTAAAGGCAAGATTGATGCAATCATAATTACCGGGGGTATGGCGTATCAGGAAAAATTGACAAAAAATATTGAGAGTTATATTTCCTGGATTGCTCCTGTAAAAATTTATCCTGGAGAAGATGAACTTGAAGCTCTAACATTGGGAACACTGATGATTTTGAGAGGAGATGTTAAAACTGAAATTTATAAGTAAAAATATTCCAAGATCTATATTATTTACTTCCGTGATTTCGATAATATATGGATTTCTCGCTATATGTTCGGGATCAGTTAGTGTATTACCTGTAAATATTCAACTGCCTGAAATATATGAAAGAATTTTCACACTGAACAGAGGATTGATAATTAGTATAGGTGTTTTTTTTATCATAGGTGGAATTTTGATTTTGAATTTAATAAAATGGGCGAGGACTCTCTTGATATCTGCAGCATCATTCAGAATATTCTGGTTGATAATTTCATCTGTTATTACATTTACTGTTTTAAATAATACAGATTATCAGGGTCAGTTAGAAATTGAAGCAGGTAATTACACTGTGTTATTTATTATTCTGATGCTGTTATCAATGTTTTTCCTGGAACTGATAGCTCCTTCTGTAATCATATTTATCCTTTCTATGAAAAAGAATAAAAAATATTTTGAAACTAAAAATTCTGTCCTGGAGTGAATTAATATTGTCATTATAAATATTACCAAAAGAAAAAGCTTTAAATAACTAAAAAGAAATAGAGATTTATTAATTAAGAGACCATTCCCAAAATAATTACTTTTACTACAATGATCACAGAGAGCATGGAGATAGTTATCTATGGTATTGACTTAATGTATAAAAAAAAATAAAATATATATAACAAAGGAGTAAAAATGAAAAAAATAATTTTTTATGTATTAAT
>CBDUTX010000283.1:0-3515 GCA_965370235.1 uncultured Desulfuromonadaceae bacterium
GGTGAGATGTGATAGACTCCTTCATCTCCCTTATAGTTATATCTGAAAACATCAAGTTTCTTAACAAGTTCCAGTATCTTATCCGGATCAGGTTTGACAAAGTTCTCCTTGAAAGTTCTCGAACATCCGTTTGTCCATACACCACTGCCTGTTAAACGTGCTCCGTTACCATTTGTTCCATCAGTTCCAATATGAAGAGGATAAGAAGGATTTTCTCTGTTTATTCCAAATTGATAATCATAACCACCATCACCAAATACAATATCATAATTATCCGTTACATTAATACTATTTGAGCCTGTACCTCTCCCAAAACCATAAGAATAATCACCTGTTACATTTATATATGTTCCACCAGGTATAGTTGAATAATAACCTGCACAGGTGTTAAACATTCCTCCTCCTACTGTTGAACGAGTACCAGAGCTGATGTTTCCTCTTCCTCCTCCTACTGTTGAATAATCACCAGAGCTGGTGTTTTGATATCCCCCTCCTACTATTGAAACCGAACCAGAACTGGTGTTATTATATCCTCCTCCTACTGTTGAATATTGATGAGAGCTGGTGTTATAATGTCCTCCTCCGACTGTTGAATATTGATGAGAGCTGGTGTTTTGATATCCTCCTCCGACTGTTGAATAATTACCAGAACTGGTGTTACTATATCCTCCTCCGACTGTACAATAATAATAATTTTGTCCTGATAATCCGGTAGTACAGTCAAAACCAAGATTTACATGAGTATTTCTATTATTACCATATAGAATATTCCCATACATAGAAAGTCCATATTGTGCAAATGGATATAAAACATTACCTGTTATTGTCCAGTCATTATCAGGTGTCCCACTTAAAACATAATCTGCTGTATCTGAATAGAGAGATCTTACTGAATAAGCAGTGCTGACAATCTTTTTCCTCGGTGAAAGTACTTCTGAACCAACTGTTGTCTGTAACCATAATGGATCTCCTATGAAATCATCCGGATCAAGAGGATTTGTACTGCCTAAAATTACATTAAATATTCCATTTTCTACAGATACATTGTTATGAGTTTCAGTCCAGAAAGAACTTCCTCCGCTTCCAGAGATAAATAAATCAAAAACCATATCAAGTTCTCCTGTAACTGGTGCTGAAGTGGAAGAAAGAATAAGATATCCCTGATAATTCATCTGGGTTGGGACATCTTTCCCATCAATCGGAGATAGTCTTATATCTGATCTTATATCAGGTATTTCTGTTCTGCTTTCAATACTTCTTTCATTACCTGTTCCAATTATCATTGTTACTAACAATGTGATAACTGATGCTGTTTTCATTACTACTGTAAACATGCTACCTCCTATGTTTGAAGCTAAACTTCTGTTTGAAGTTAAACTTCTTGAAGTTAAACTTCAATATTCTGGTTTGAGCTTCAAGATACCTTAGCCCAAATTAATTTCTATAAAAATGTAATGCACTTAATATCAAAAAGATAGAATTTAATCAATAGACTTCTTATTTTATTATAATCCAAAAAAAAATTTCATTTAAAGAAAATAGAAGGTCGGGGTTTACAACAACTTCCAGATGTTAGTAAGCATTGTTCATTTTACAAAAGAAATACTCCATAAACTTGTATCAGTAGGATGATTTTGGATATTCCAGCTATGTCCACCGTTAGTAGTGTTCATAATGATGCCCCCAAATGGACTATTGAATTCTGAACCGGTTATCCAAGCATGGTTGTTATCAATTGCCATAATTCTCAACAGGTAGTATCCTGAAGAAGGTGAATTCTGCTGACCCCAGTTCTGACCCTGATCATTTGTATAGTAAATCATATCATAGTCCATCACTACCCAGGCACGATCCTGATCCAGGACACAGACTCCGTTTGCATCCCATAAACCATGACCTCCTCCGGGAGATTTATCAATCCAGGTTGACCCTCCATCTGAGGTGAAGTATATTGAATTAGCATGCCCTACTACCCAGGCAATATCGCTATTGAATGCATCTATAGTTATTAAGGTGTAGTTGATCAAGCTGGAAGTATCTCCCTGCTGAACCCAATTCTGCCCTCCGTCAGTAGATCGGAGAATTAAGCCGTAAGAGAAAGAACCACCACAAATCCAGATATTCTGATCATCAATTACTGAAACTCCACTAAGATCATAATTGGCAAAACTGGTATCAGTAAAATTTTCCCAGGTTAAGCCATTGTCGGAACTTGAGACAATAGTTCCCTGTGCACCTACTGCCCAGATGAAGTTTTGGTAGACATCAAGACCACTCAACTCGATATCTGGGATAACTCCAGCTCCCATTCTATTCCAGGAATTACCTCCATCAGAAGAATTTATAATAGTGCCATAACCCTGATCGGATCCACCGACTGCCCAGACATTAAGTGAATCAACAGCAACAACTGCTTGAAGAGAAACATCAGGGATCATAGAGGTATCACCCTGTCGAATCCAATGATTCCCTCCGTCGGATGTATAAAGTATTATTCCATATCCATCCTGATTAACACCTACTACCCAACCTATATAACTCATGGAAGGGGGATTTACTGGATTGGTTGAACTATCCCTGGAACAACTGACTAACAGCATCAATACAATTATGGTAACAATAATAAAAAATAAGATTTTCATTTTTACTCCCTATATTATGTGATATCTGCCATTAATTATAAATACCGATGCCCTGTAATGTAAATCTAAATATAGATGTTAGGATATTCTATTATTCTGACTATCAGGTCATTAAATATAGTGTCGGGGCTGCGCCTGCCAGTGTATTGTACCTGTTTGCTATAAATTGCACAGGTAGATTGTAAGAAAATATTCGAAATTTGTTGCATATGTTCTCATTTTCGACTAAAATGAGAAGCATGGTTAAAAGAATTCTTGAAAAATTCCTAATTGATACTCTCAACGATAAGAAATCATTTTTTCTCTTCGGTCCTAGGCAGACCGGTAAAACTACTTTACTGAATTCAATTAAAAAAAAATTTAATAAAGTTCAAGAATATACATTTTTAGATACATCCTTAAGACAAAAAATTGAACGGGAACCCTATATTATCAGAGAAGAAATTGAATTTAAAAATCCGGATTTAGTGATATTAGATGAAGTACAGAAAGTTCCGGAAGTTATAGATGAAGTTCAGTTGATGATTGATGAAAAAAACATAACCTTTGCTATTTCAGGTTCATCTACCAGAAAATTAAAAAATTTACTTGCCGGGAGAGCTCTTTCTTTCCGTATGGATTGTTTTAATTTTCAGGAGAAATGCAGTTTCTATCAGAACTGTAATTTAATTGATACTCTCAAAACTATTTTAACTTATGGTGACCTCCCTGAAATTTCAATTCTAACTAACAAAAATAAATTTACACTGGCTGAAAATATTTTGAAATCTTATGTGGAAACATTTTTAGAAGAAGAGATCAGAAAAGAAAGTATGATAAGAAAAATCGGTAGTTTTAACAGTTTTTTAAGCCTATCAGCAGAGATGTCGGGGA
>CBDUTX010000284.1:0-3489 GCA_965370235.1 uncultured Desulfuromonadaceae bacterium
CAATCGAATAATCGTTATGACAGTAACTTATTTTTATATAATGTTGAAACAAAAGAAGAGATTTTGATTGATCAAAAATTAACAGGTGAAAAAAATAACAATCGATTTGCTTGTTTTTCTCCTGATAGTGAATCTTTATATTATATAACTGACAAGGATGAAAATTATCAGTATTTAGTGCAGTATTATTTTAAGGAAAAGAAATATTTAATTATTAAACAGTATAATTGGGATATTAGTCACTTCTCATTTTCTTATTCAGGAAGATATAATTTAACAGTAATTAATGAAAATGCATCAACTCGTGTAAGAATTTATGATTTAGAAAACGGAAGAGATTTGGAAATTATCAACCTTCCAAGCGGAGACTTAATTCAAGCTTCTTTTTCTAAAAGTGATAACTTAATGGCTTTTTACATAGGAAATAGCAAGATGCCTTGTGATTTATATGTATATGATATAGAAAAACAAAATTGTCATAAGTTAACAAAAAGTTTATGTGAAGATATTGAGTCATCTGATTTAGTAGGAGCTCAAGATGTGGTTTTCAAATCATTTGATGATTTAGATATCCCTGCTTTATTATATATCCCAAGACAAACTAAAGAAAAAAAGGTACCTGCATTAATTTTTGTTCATGGAGGTCCAGGTGGACAAAGCCGAAAAATTTATAATGGTAAGATACAATTTTTAGTTAACCAAGGGTATGCAATTTTGGCTGTAAATAATAGAGGAAGTAGTGGTTATGGGAAATATTTTTTTAATTTAGATCAAAAGAAACATGGAAATCATGATTTGGATGATTGTGTATATGGAAAAAAATATTTAGAAGAACTGGATTTAATTGATTCCGAGCGAATTGGAATCATTGGTGTAAGTTATGGTGGCTATATCACTTTAGCTGCTTTAGCATTTAGACCGAATCAGTTTAAAATTGGGATTGATATCTTCGGAATATCAAACTGGTTACGAACATTAAAAATGATGCCAGATTGGTGGGAGGCTATAAAAGAAGGATTGTATCAACACGTAGGTAATCCAGAAACAGAAGAAGAGTACCTAAGATCTATATCTCCTCTTTTTCATTCAGATAAAATCCAAAAACCATTATTTGTAATACAAGGGAAAAATGATCCCCGGGTATTAAAAATAGAGTCAGATGAGATAGTAGATAAGGTGAAAGAAAATAATGTTCCAGTAGAATATTTAGTTTTTGAGGAGGAAGGGCATGGGTTTTATAATAAACAAAACGAAATAACATGCTATAAAAGAATATATAATTTTTTAATAAAATATTTATAAATATAAAGAGCTGAACAAAAAGCTAATCTACAAAATATGTGATGAAAATATGATTGAAATAACAAAGTTATATAAAGTAGTAAATAAAGAGAAGAGGAAATTTATTTATTTACTCAAGAGAACACCTACTCTCTTGCATACATTGGACTAAAGAACTTGATAGGTGAAAATGGGACTGTCAAGTTTATTGTGTAAATTCATTATTTTCCAATTCCTTGAAAAAGGGTAGGTTTTTCGGTACTTTTCCTACAGGATTTGATCTCCCTGCCTGCTGCAAGCAGGCAATTCAACTCCATCTTTAAACTTATAAAAGCCAAAAGAGTATAACAGGAAATTTCTCCTGCTATTATTTCCATTGACTTTGTTCTTCTTTTAAATTCCTTGTTTAATCTCTCTATTATATTTGTTGTTCTCAATGATATCCATTCTTCTTCAGGACACATAGAAAATTGAACGTATATCGTCTGCTACTGCCTTTTTTAACTTTCTTGGAACTTTAGCAAGAACATATTTGCTTACATGAACCTGGCATCTATGAACTTTTGTATTGATAAATTCTTCCCTGAATACTTTCTCTAATCCTGTTAGTTAGGATAAGCACCTTTTTTCCTTTCTGTCAGAAATATTTACACATAAAATTTTACACTACCTAAGGTCCTGAATGAGATATTAGTATAATTATATTGCTTTTGATAGTTCAGAGAAAATTTTAATATAGAAAGTTAATCTACTATGAGAAGGGGAACAGAGTTTCAAATATAACAGTGATTGCACTGTATTTGACTGGTAACTATAATTGAGATAGAGTTATGTTACATTGGAAGAAAAACTAAAATTTTTGGATTTCAGCCACAAAGTGGTTTACTTGAACAAAACACTACAGTTGATTGTTACCCGCTGCTGTTCGACGTTGGGCACCAGCAGGTGAGTTTGGATGTTATATGCTCCATGGTTAAGTTTTATTAAGCGATAATGTGGATTTTAATTTAACAACAAACATTCCTTATGGAAATTATAATTCCGAGTTTAGTCAATTTGAAGAAAATATTGCCGTGAAGTTGAAGGTGTATTTTTACATTTGAAATCAGAATACAGGTTAACCGATACATGTTTACAAAGTTAGAAAATGTTTTTTCCGGATGCTATAGTTTAAAATATTTTGCCATGAAGCTCTCGTAAATATATTGATATTATACTTAGAAGATTTTTATTATCCTTTTTTGTCAGGAATTTAATGACTAATTCGTTTATTCTGTCCGGAATTTTCGGGTTAAACCTTTTTGGCACCAAGGAATAAATATCATTTGAGGGAGAAACTGAAAAAAAGATAAATCTTATCTGACCCCAATTTGTTGTAAGTAAATTTAAAATAAAAAACATTACCTCTGAATGCACCGGGTAAATTAAAAATTAGCATCATAGTGAGTCTTCAAATTATCTCTCTTTTAATTTATTTCAAATATAATACTCTGTTTTTTAAAACAGTTAATTTCACTCATCCTCCTGAACCTCTTTTTGAAGCAGTTTTTTCACAATTTATGTCCCTATTGGCAATCAGCTTAATATTTTTTGAGTTAATTTGCAGTATTTTACCCTTCTTTTTTAAAACATATTGGATAAATCTGATTAATAACAGTGTTTATCTAATAGTAGCAATTTTTCTTTTAAACTATCCTTTTAAAGAGATATTTATTCACCCCTCCCTGGATGTTTTAAGACCAATCGGTTCATGGATTCTCATTGGAATTATAGTTATTATGGTGTTTGATATTTTTAAAGTTCTGATATCAATGGTAAGAACAGAAAAGCAATAATAAGCATAACACGAAAAAGGAAGGGTAAAAGAAAAATGGATCTGTCTCTAATTGTATGTTAAATATCTATTCTTGATTTCAATTATTTTCTCATGATCCTTGATAAAAGCTTCAATATATTCAGGATCAAAAATATTGCCAGATTCTTTCTTAATTATTTCCAATGAATTTTCAACAGAGAAAGCTTTTTTGTATGGTCTTTTCGATGTAAGTGCATCGAATACATCAGCAATAGCACAAATTCTTGCGTAAGAGGGAATTTCCTCTCCCTTCAAACCAAAGGGATATCCGGAACCATTCCATCTTTCATGGTGATGTAAGGCTATTAACCTCGATGTTTCAAGAATCATATTTTTAGAATTCTCAAGTATTT
>CBDUTX010000285.1:0-3464 GCA_965370235.1 uncultured Desulfuromonadaceae bacterium
AAAAACTTTAAAGTAACCAAAGGAGCTCCTCAGATCATTCTTTCACTTGTATCTAATAGACAGATAATTACAGACAAAGTTAATAAACAGATAGATAGTTATGCGAGAAGAGGATTCCGTACTCTTGGTGTAGCAAAAACAGATACTAAAGGAAACTGGCAATATGTAGGTCTGATCCCGCTTTATGACCCACCTCGTGATGATTCGGAACAAACTATCAGGACAGCACAAGCTATGGGAGTGAAAGTTAAGATGGTCACAGGAGATCATACAGCAATAGGTAAAGAAGTCGCCAGGCAGGTTAACCTCGGTATAAACATCAAGGCTGCTTCCTCTTTCCTCGATAAATCGGACAGCGAAGCTCAGCGTATTATCGAAGAAGCTGATGGTTTTGCAGAGGTTTTTCCCGAGCACAAGTACCGTATTGTTGAACTGCTCCAGGATAAAGGGCATATTGTTGGAATGACCGGTGATGGAGTAAATGATTCTCCTGCTCTGAAAAAAGCAGATGCAGGAATTGCAGTAGATGGCGCTACAGATGCAGCAAAATCTGCGGCAGATATTGTGCTTACATTGCCCGGTCTTTCAGTGATTATAGATGCCATTAAAGAAAGCCGGAAGATTTTCCAGAGGATGAACAGTTATGCTATCTATCGTATTGCTGAAACTATTCGTGTTCTGTTCTTTATAACACTTGCTATTGTTATCTTTAATTTTTATCCTGTAACAGCAATCATGATAGTACTGATCGCCTTATTTAACGATGCACCAATTATGGCAATTGCATATGATAAGGTCAGGTATTCCAATGAGCCTGAAAAATGGGATATGAGGGTTATTTTAAGCATGTCAACCTTCCTGGGATTTATTGGAGTTATCAGTTCTTTCGGAATATTTTATATTGCTCAGGAGATTTTAAATCTTCCGAGGGAAATAATGCAGACATTTATCTTTTTGAAATTAGCTGTGGCAGGTCATCTTACAATATTCCTGACCCGAACCAGAGGTCCTTTCTGGTCTATTAGACCAAGCGGGGCTCTATTCTGGTCGGCAGTATTGACAAAAGTATTGGCAACGTGTGTTGCAATATTTGGCTGGTTTATAGCTCCTATCGGGTGGAGACTGGCGCTTTTTGTCTGGCTATATGCAGTTGTTGCATTTTTAATAACTGATGTTCTAAAGGTACAGATTTACAAATTAATAGACCATAGAGGTATTAAATTTCATAGATAAAATAACATTTATCATACAGAGAATAGATAACCAGCATAGATAATATTTAATATTTATTGTATAAGTAATACATTATTATTCTGATAAATTTAGAATTAAAGATAAAAAGGAAAATAGTATGTCAAAAAATAAAATATCAACAGAAGAACAATTAGAGATATTGATGAGCGGGACAAGATTTGCAGATGAAACCGAGGATTTTGGGGAAAAATCGGGAGAAAGTTCACTGAGAGCTCAAATGAAGGAAGAGTTAAAAAAGAAATTACAAAAAGGACAACCTCTTAGGGTTTATTTTGGTGTAGATCCTACAAGTTCAGACCTTCATGTAGGACATTTTGTTCCTCTGCAGAAATTGAGAAAATTTCAAAAACTCGGTCATCAGGTTATATTTCTTATAGGAGACTATACTGCTACTCTTGGAGATCCGAGTGGGCAGACAGCAGAGAGAAAAAGATTTTCTAATGAACAGACACTTGAATTTGCAAAAACATATACCAAACAGGCATTTAAAATACTTGATTCTGAAAAAACGGAAATTCGATATAATAGTGAATGGCTGAAAAAACTTACATTTGCAAATATTATCGAACTTGCTTCAATTTTTCCAATGAAACAGATAATTACCAGAAGGGACTTCAAGCAGAGAATGGACAGAGGAGAATCACTGAGGTTTCATGAGGCTCTTTATTCACTGATGCAGGGATATGATGCTTATGCTCTAAAATGTGATATTCAAGTTGGAGCATATGATCAGCACTTTAATTTGCTTGCAGGACGAGCTATACAAGCATTCTACGGAGCAATTCCTCATGTTATGATTACAAATCCAATCCTTATTGGATCAGATGGCAGAAAAATGTCAAAGAGTTACGATAATACTATTAATATCTTTGATGAGCCTTTTGACATGTATGGCAAGACAATGCGCATATCAGATGATTATATTGAAGATTATCTTATTCTCACAAGTTCTTTTGATATTAAGGAAATTACTGATCTTATTGATAAAGTGAGAAAAGGTGAAAATCCTATGGAAGTTAAAAAGAAATTAGCGTTTGATCTTGTCAGAACATATCATGGCAAAGATGCTGCATGTGAAGCTGAAGAAAAATTCAGACAGGTTGTTCAGAAAAAGGAAGCTCCTGAAGAAGTTCCTGAAATTAATATTCCGGAAGGAGTTTTTTATAATAATTGGATTGAATTATGTTTTGACACAGGTATTGCCAAATCCAAAGGAGAGATAAGAAGACTCATTACCCAGGGTGGATTCTACATAGATAATGAGCAGGTAAAAAATGTTAAAAAAGAAGTTGTTATACCTGAGGGAGGACTTATCATAAGGCTTGGGAAGAGAAAGTACTATAAGATAATATTGAAGCATTAATCAATGCACATCCCAACCCAACCAAAAAAAATCAAATCACGACATAGCCCTGGCGAAGTCGGATTACCACAGAGAGCACTTTCCTGCGACAAGCAGGCAGAGCCCATCCCAACTCCACCAAAGATAAGAGTATTTGCCACGGAAAAACACTGTTTATTTCAAACTTCAGATTATTAATTCAGTAAATATGAATAAATTCAATTTACTATCATTAACAACCTGACCATTCTCTTAGAGAATGAACAGGAAATAAATTTCCTGATATGAATTAAAACACAGAGAATAATATATAGAACACAGATAAAAACAATTAACAATGATCAATTAACAATTATCAATGCCCTCCCCAACCCAAAAGTATAGAACACAATTGAATATCGAACATCGACTTGTCCGAGAATGAAGTGAGTGCGAAGATGTGGCAAAGTCGGATAACACAGATAATAAAATAATTTAATTTTTGTACTTTGCAATCTTCATGCAGTACACTTTTATAAATAATTTAAAAGGGGGAACTATGAAAATACTTCGGTATATCGGTTCACTTACTTTTGTACTTGGCATTTTCACTTTAATTTTTGCAGGAATGCCCTGGCATGTAATGATAGAGGATGATCCTCCTATTCCATGGATTTTCAGAATTGCATTATTTTGTGCACTAGGTGGTTTTCTTCTTGTAATGTCCACAGTTGCTCTTGAGATAAAGAAGAAAAAAATATTAAAAGAAGAGTTAATTCTTACATAATCACAAAGAAAGATACTATTGAGGACTTCATCAGATATACCCGATAAAAAGATAAATCAGGTTTTAGATCTGGTGCAGGGACAGACTGTATATGCTATCTGG
>CBDUTX010000286.1:0-3441 GCA_965370235.1 uncultured Desulfuromonadaceae bacterium
ACCTGTCCCAAACCCAAATGAACAATTACCTGTTACATTTACAAAAATTCCCCCAGGTATAGTTGAAGAATTACCAGAGCTGGTGTTAAAACCTCCTCCTCCGACTGTTGAGCTAATACCAGAACTGGTGTTTCTATATCCTCCTGCTACTGTTGAAGAATTACCAGAGCTGGTATTAAAACATCCTCCGCCTACTGTTGAAGTATCACCGGAGCTGGTGTTAAAACCTCCTCCTCCGACTGTTGAATATTTACCAGAACTGGTGTTTGATCTTCCTCCTCCTACTGTTGAATATCTTTCAGAACTGATGTTAAAACATCCTCCGCCTACTGTTGAAGTATCACCAGAGCCGGTGTTTTCTATTCCTCCTCCTATTGTTGAATAATCACCAGAACTGGTATTACAAATTCCTCCTCCTATTGTTGAAGAATTACCAGAACTGGTGTTATATTCCCCTCCTGCTACTGTTGAAAAATAATTAGAACTGGTGTTACCTTGTCCTCCTCCTATTGTTGAAGAATAACCAGAGCTGGTGTTATATTCCCCTCCTGCTACTGTTGAAAAATAATTAGAACTGGTATTACTTTGTCCTCCTCCTACTGTTGAAGAATAACCAATACTGGTGTTACTACCTCCTCCTCCTACTGTTGACCTAATACCAGAACTGCTGTTTTCATCTCCTCCTCCGACTGTTGAATATAATTCAGAACCGCTGTTACAATATCCCCCTCCTACCGTTGAATATTCACCGGAACCGATGTTTACTACTCCTCCCCCTATTGTTGAATAATCACCGGAACCGGTGTTTTCTATTCCTCCTCCGACTGTTGATGAATAACCAGAGCTTGTGTTTAGACGTCCTCCTCCTACTGTTGCAGTATTACCACTTCTATTATGACATCCTCCTCCTACTGTTGAAGAATCACCATAGCTGGTGTTATAATATCCTCCTCCTACTGTTGAATAATCACCAGAACTGGTGTTAAAACCTCCTCCTCCGACTGTTGAATATGAAGCAGAGCTGGTGTTCTTCGATCCTCCTCCCACCGTACAATAAAAATAATTTAGTCCTGATAATCCGGTAGTACCACCAACACCAAGATTTACATGAGTATTGCTATTACTACCATGTAAAATATTCCCAAACATAGCAAGTCCATATTGCGCAAATGGATACAATACATCCCCTATTATTGTCCAGTCATTGTCTGATAATGTCCCACTAAAAGCATACTCCGCAGTATCCGAATATAAAGATCTTACTGAATAAGCAGTACTGACAATCTTTTTTCTCGGTGTCAGTACTTCAGTTTCAACTGTTATCTGTAACCATAATGGAGCTCCTGTGAAATCAACCGGATCAAGAGAAATGCTATTGCCTAAAATTACATTAAATATTCCATTTTCTACTGATAAATTGTTATGTGTCTCAGCCCAGAAAGGAGTCCCTCCTGTTTCGGATATAAATAATTCAAAAACCATATCAAGTTCTCCTGTAACCGGTGTTGAACTAGATGCCAGAATTAGATATCCCTGATAATTCATCTCTGTTGGTACAACCTTTCCATCAATCGGAGATATCCTGATATCAGATCTAACATCAGGTATTTCTGTTCTGCTTTCAGAAATAGTACTTCTTTCATTACCTGTTCCAATTATCATTGTTACTAACAATGTAATAACTGATAAAGTTTTCATTACTACTGTAAACATGCTACCTCCTGATTTTATTTAATGTATTGTCAAAAACAAATACCAGAAATTATTGTAATCTGGTATTATATCACTTATTTTCTACATTTTTCCTCTTTATTATAATTTTATCAAAATATATATATTAATGAAGCAATTAATGTGCCAGAAATGAATAATATCGAATAATTCTTCTATATTACATTATATGGTGTTTTAATTTTAAAAAAATAAAATTGAAATCAAGTATCAATTGAAACATTTTGTAACATTTTTTTTGATAATTTTACTCATAAAATTTATAAGTGTTGTTATAAGGAAGTATAACTGATATTGGAACAAAATGTATCAGCGCCACATAAAGTAACACCATCAGAACATGAACATTTTTTTCAATCAACCATTGTCAGTTATTTCTATGATTGCACTATTTGGTGTGGTTTGGGTGTTTCTTCTCTGTGTCCTCTACATTCTTCAGTGCTCTCTGTGGTTGCAATATTTATTGATAATCGATAATTATTAAACATTACAGTTATATCTTATCAATCTTAGCTATTGGTAGCATAGTAACATCTTCACTTATCAGATATTCTTGATCTCCAGGATATATCACATACCCCTTTTCACACTTCAGATCCTGATAAGCTATCCAGAATCCTTTGCTCAGTTTGGGACTAAGGGAAAATTTAATCTCTACTGCAATTAGTTTGTCAGATCTTTTTAAGACAAGATCAATTTCTGCTCCTGCACTGGTCCGATAGAAAAAATATTGATATTTATTTCTAAAAATACTTATCAATTGCTGAATTACAAATCCTTCCCATGAATGACCGACAATTGGGTGACCTAAAATATCCTCATAACAATCAATATTTAAAAGAGAATGTAATAATCCGCAATCCCGAAGATAAATTTTAGCGGATTTAATTAATCTCTTTTTAAGATTAGCTGAATAGGGCATTAACTGTCTAACCATAAAACCACTTTCCAGGATATCCAGATAATGCTTAATAGTAGGAGGAGTTACTCCCATACTTCCAGCAAGATTGGATGCATTCCATAACTGTCCTTGAGAATGAGCAAGCATCAACCAGAAACGTCTAATTTTACTGCCGGGTATTTTTATTCCCAAATTAGGAATATCTCTTTCTAAATATGTTCTGATAAAAGCATTTCTCCACTTCATACTGCTTTGTTCTGAAGAAGATAAATAACTTAACGGATAACCACCTCTTATCCAAATTTTTCTGATATTCTCATCATCTTTTTCAATTTCAGAAATATCAAATGTTTCAAGCTCATGAAATATTATTCTGCCAGCTAATGATTCTGATGTTTTATTAATCATTTCTGATGTAGCAGAGCCTAAAATTAAAAATCTTCCCGGTCTTCTATTCTTATCAACTAAAGCTCTCATCACTGGAAATAAATCAGGTTTCAGTTGTATTTCATCAATTACAACCAGTTTATTTTGATACTGCATTAAATATAGTTCCGGATCAGCTAATTTATTGAAATCGGAAGGCAGTTCTAAATCAAGATAAATTGAACTTTTAAAAGCTTTTTGAATCTTCCTGGCTAAAGTGGTCTTCCCTACCTGCCTGGAACCTATGATTCCAACAACAGGAAACTGATTAAGAGATTTTAAAATTTCTATTTCAATATTTCTATCTATCATCATTGCATTTTAAAAGTTTATCTTTTAATTTGCAAGGATAATTTATTCATCAATATCCCACACAAGAAAAT
>CBDUTX010000287.1:0-3408 GCA_965370235.1 uncultured Desulfuromonadaceae bacterium
CCAAAGCTGGTTATCTTTATTTATGTCAGATTCACAAACTTTTTATCTGTTATATGTCACATTTCAATTGGTTGTTCATCCACTCCCGTACACTGATACATTTCTCCTGCATTTTATTCATATGTCTTATCTCGGAATTCCAATCCTCCTCTTTCTGGTGACTAAATCCCCAGATGGAGTATTTCATAAAGACATTTCCATTTTGATCTTGAGCATAAGAAAGGTCTTGATCGGATTGATCAATTCTTGAGAGTTCCGTTTCTCCCATATATACAGCTTCAAAGCCAGGAGGTACGGATTCATTTTTTACAAAATCATTTTTCTTCATTTTTCCCATCAGATGGTTTCCCCTCTCAATACATATAATAGTAAAGTACAATATCTTTAGTTTTCTGGATATCTATAAACTTCATAACAAAATTTTATATAAAAGAAAGAAAAACATCAAATAAAATGATTTTTGAAATGTGCTTGGAATTCTATATAACAGCTTAGTAGGAATGTGTAATAATCCAGTGTTAATTTTCACTGAAATTTCAATTTCCCAATTAATTATTTTTTGTAATAAATGTCCATATAATCTCTAGGATTAATGATAATTGTATTCATGAACTTTTTTAATAACAATAAATCTTTATCTCCTGTAATTATAATGTCAGCATTAATATGTTCAGCTAAATGAAGAATATTATTGTCATCTTTATCTCGAGAAATATTTGGCAGATTTCCTGTTGGTTTTATTTTTACAGTAATTGATTTTATGAAATTTATCGTTCTAATTATATCTTGATGTTTGACCTTAAATTTTGTTCTTAATTTATCTTTTATCTCAGCTATAATCCATTGTGAGATAAATATTTCATGCCTATCTATACAAATATCAAGAACTCGACTCGAAAGACCATGAGTTAAAAAAGCAGATAGGTAAACATTAGTATCAATAACAATTTTCATGAAATATCTTCAAATATTTCTTCATCTGTATAATAACCAGCTTTCTCAGCATAAGGGATAAGAATTTCTCTTATTTCTTGAAATTCTTGATGTGCAATATATTTTTCTATTGCTTTTTTGACTAATTCACTTTTAGAAATATGAAAATGCTTAGCAACATTATTAACTTTGTCTTTTAAGGATTTATCTATACTAATTGATAAAATTTCTCTCATTTAAATATCCTATTATTATATTGTAATAAATTGTAATACAGTTTGTCATAAATGTCAAGTTTATTTGTTAAAATAGATACAAAAAAATGGAAATTAACTAATATCTCAGGACAAATAATATTGATTAATGGTAAATAACGACTTGATAAATATGTGAAGTTATGAACGAAGTGTACAATTTGAGTCGAAAAGAAGAGAGCACATATACTCTATTTGATAATGGACATCCTTTAATTATTTTTCTTTAAACCTATCTTTCTGATTAAAAAATGTTATGTCAGCATAACCTGCATATATTTTCCCAGAATGGATGGTATCTTTAGGAATAAAATATCTATCACCCTTTTTGAATGTATGCTTATTTCCATCAATATTCAAATCAATTCTTCCTTCAAGAACAATACAAAATTGGCTTTCATGAGAGTGTTCCGGAAGATCAACATCTTTATCAAATTCCATAAAAATTATCTGGTGATTAGTTAGGTATCTTGCATTTTTGTTTTCCACATTTGCAAAAACTCTGTGTTGTCCACCCACATAGCAAAATAGGGCATCCTGACATCACGTTTTTTCATGTATATAAGGAATGGTCCATCCAGTACAAAATATGTTGGAATGGGTAGACAATACATCTTCGATTCCGATTTGAGCTCAGCTCCACTTCGATCAAGCCTAAATAGTATGTCCTGTTGTGCGACATCCAACCGTTGCCCTTTTAATTTTTCATCGTTGAATACTTTGCCCTCAAGTTCAGCAAAATGATGCGTTAGACTGAAGTATATATCTGGAACCAAGAGAACATCGTTTGGACCAATCCCTTTATGTTTTTTTGTCAAACTTGCCTGTTGTTCGACGAAATCTATTGTTGCAGACAGTGTTCTCAACGGTGCCATTTTAGCAATAACGATCTGGCTAGGTCTTGATGCTCTGCAAAGATCCATTGCAAATTCCTCAATTTCATACTGCTCGTTTCTCTTTGAATAAAGAATTGCTGTCTGCTTCCTCAATTTATAGTAAGCGTAGTCATCTTGAGGTCGAATGCCAAAGGAGTTAATGTTGGATTTCTTGCCAGCAGAGTCAATAAAAATCAATGGCTCTCTGTTTTGAAAGTAGGGCAATGCGAATCTAATGCTTGCTTCAAGATAGGCATAAGTCACAAAAGATTCCTGCACAATCCCAGGAAATGTAACAGGCGGTTTTGACGGAAACCTTTCCTTAAGAGTCTTGTTAATCTCATCAACTATACCTTTCAGTACCCAGCCCGAAGTGGCAAAAAGACACTCCTCCGGTATCGTTGGTCTAATATCTGGATTATCATTGAGGAGTTTGGATTGTTTGATTTCCCCTTGTAGATCGATAGGACTTCCTAAAATATCACGTTGCAAAGTTTTCCATGCACACAAAAAGGATGCACACCATATAACATTCTTCCCTTTTTCAACTGGGTAGTCTAATGTAGGCACGATTTGTGTTTGTTTCAGGTCCTGCAATACAGTGTTAAAAGTCATTTTTTTCAGAAGATACACCTGCCAACAAGTTTATCTCTTATCCTCTATTAATTCAATTTTCATGTCTAATAATTTATTTTATCATAGCCATAGTAACTGTACAAATGATAAATCTATGTAAAATTAAATTTCATATATCTATATGTTCTCTGCAATCCAAACATCTTTTGGGTTGGTAAAGACCTCTTTTTTGATACCATTTTTGTTCACCCCCTGTGAATACAAATGTTTTTCCACAAAATATACATTCTATTTCAATATCTTCAAGAACTGGATATCTTTTCACCTTAGTAATACCTAAGTCAACTTTGTGTGCAAGAAAACGACTCATATTGAAAGAAGTCCAGAGCACTTCAATGGGTGACTTGAAAAACATATTCTCATTATATTCAAAATCAGGAATTAACATTACATGAGAAGTTTTACCACAACCAGGAACAGAACAATCAATGGATTGAGCCGGACATTCCTTTCTGTGGCAGACTCTATCTAATGGTATCAAACTCTCATCAAAAAGGAAGACATCCCAATTATGGTAATGACTGCTGATCTGCCGTGCATACTTAGCCATATTTGCAATCTCATCAAGGTTTCGAACGATGATGACCAAATCAAGATCATTGGGATAGGGATCATTCCCGGCAACTGAACCTACTATGGCAATTTCGAGAACACTCAATAGTTTTTGTGCTTTTTCAGCAAACTCAACAGCAGCTAATCTAAGTTTTTCA
>CBDUTX010000288.1:0-3406 GCA_965370235.1 uncultured Desulfuromonadaceae bacterium
TGTCAGATTATGGGAATGAATTCTTTGATGAGGGAAGTAAGAAGATTGTATTGAATTTTGCTTTAGCAGAAAGAGCAATCGTTGATCCGGAAGTTTTATTGAAATATTTTTCTCCTGATAAATTTATAATTAAAGTTACTCCTGTCAATCCTACATATCGGATGAAGAAAAACAAGATAATCTCTGTCCTGCCGCAGTCAAAAGGTAATAAAATTATCTCTGAACTTCAAAATGCAGGATATGAAGTGATTGTAAGCATTGGCGATTTGGAAGAAAATTTCATTGGAAGTAATTGCGGTCAATATTTATCTTCATATAAGATGAAAAACACAGAAATTGAAGGAGCATATACTTATGATATCCAGAAAATACAATAGTGTTGATGTCAATGACCCGGTGAAATTATTTAATATTGCTTCAAAAAGAGTTCCTGCTTATGTAAAATTTCTCAATGAATTACTTCATAAAAGACCAAAAATTTCTACTCTGAATGAGTTTAAGCAACTTCCTTTAACCGATAAACAAAATTATCTGAAAAAACATCCTCTTGAGGAATTATGTCTTGACGGAACAATTTTGAACAAACATTTTATCTGGAGAAGTTCAGGTACAACCGGTGAAGCGTTTTACTGGCCTAAGCTTCCCGAAGAGGAGAGATATTTACCTGATTGGCAACTTTCAGGTCTGAGAGAAATTTTAGATATTGATAATATAAAAACACTTATTATTGTTGCTCTTGGACTTGGAACATGGGTCAGCGGGGAGACAGCAACATGGTCATATCGCATTCTTGCAATAAATCATGGTAATATCACTTTATTGACTCCCGGTTATCAGTTTGAAGAGGTTGTTAATATAATTGAGAAATTCAGTAAGTTTTATCCTCAAACGCTTCTTATAAGTTATCCCCCCGCTGCAAAGGAAATTATTGAAAAAGCCAAAAATAGAAATATTCCTGTAGAAAAATATAATATTAAGCTCAGGCTGGTTGGTGAAGGATATTCCGAGTATTATCGGGATTATATGAACAGACAATTAGGACATGAAGAAAATGATTTATCTACAATATGGTCAGGATATGGATCTGCGGATTTTGGAGCTATTGGTAGAGAAACATTAATAACTATAGGAATTAGAAGATTAATATTTAAAAATAACTTGTCTAATGAAATATTTGGTGAAGTTCGATTACCATCTCTATGCCAGTTTGATGAGTCGAAATATTTTTTAGAAGTCGTAGATAGAGAACTTATTATCAGCCGTTACCAGGGCGTACCCCTTATTCGATATAAAACCGGAGACAGAGGTAAAATTATCAAATATGAGAATATGCTGTCTTTATTGAAGAATAATGGTCTGGATGTATTGAAATTCCTTAAAGATAGAGGTGTTGATATTGCAAAAGTAAAAAAATTACCTTTTGTTCTTATCTATGGAAGAATTGACGGATCTACAACATTTTATGGAGTGAATATATTGGTTTCTCAAATTAAGGAAGCAATTGAGAGTAACAAAATCCTCAGGAATAATTTTACAGGAAAATTTCAATTGAACAGTGTTTTTACTGAAAACCTTAATCCTGTTCTGGAGTTATATTTAGAGAAAAGAGAGAATATATCAGATATAAAACCAGATGAAGTATCTGTAATTGTTGCTGATGAGTTAAAGAATCAGAGTAGTGAATATGCTGAAATCACAAAGCAGCAAAAGGAAAAAGCATTGCCGAAAATATATTATAAAAGTAGTGTTTTTTTTGATAAATCCTTAAAAGTTCAATATATAAAAAATCACAAGGAGCAGGAGGAAAAAAAATGAAGATAGTTAAAGCAGAAGCTTTTCCTGTGAGAATACAGTTAAAGGAACCTTTCACTTTTGCACTTGGAACTATTACTCATTCAAGTCAGGTTTATGTTTGTTTGACAGATGAAGATGGGAATTATGGATGGGGGGAGACAACCACTTTCCATCATGTATATGGCTATGATCAATTATCAATTTATAGAATTTTAAAAGACTATTTGTTGCCTTCTGTAATTGGTCTTCACCCTCATAATATGAATCTGTTGAATAAAAAAATGGAAGAGATAATACCTTACAATTTAATGGCTAAAACCGGTATTGATCTTGCAGCTTATGATCTTGCCGGCAAACAGTCTGGATTACCGGTACATTCTATGCTTGGAGGGAAAAAAACCGATATGATGCCTGTAATTGGTTTTATCAGTTTTATGCCAGTTGAAAAAGCAGTGGACAGAGCTTTAAGCTGGATTGAAAAAGGCGTAAAGACAATAAAAATTAAAATTGGTCATAATCCTCATGATGATATAGCCCTTTTAAGGGGAGTGAGAAAAGCTGTTGGAGATGATATTAAAATCAGAGTTGATGTGAATATGGGTTATGACAGAAATACAGCTATAAAGACTTTGACTCGTTTGGAAGAGATCGATCTTCAGTGGATCGAACAACCTTTACAGTACTGGGATTTAGAAGGACTTTCAATATTATCACAGATACTGACCACACCAATTGCAGTTGATGAGAGCATGTACAGTGTTCATGATGCTAAAATGTGCATAGAATATGGCAATGTCGGTATATGTAATATCAAGATAGTTAAATGCGGCGGATTTTATCGATCTTATGAAATTGCATCTTTTTGCGGAGTACATTCTGTCCCATGTTTTATAGGCGGGACGGGAGAAATGGTCCTTGGAACAATTGCAAAAGCTCATCTATATGCTGCTTCGGAGAATATTCCCTTTGCAGTTGAAGGTACTGCTTTGGCTCCATATACCGATGATGTCGCTGAAACTTCACTTAAAATGACAGATGGTTCTATCAGGATACCTGATAATCCGGGATTGGGTATAGATATTGATAGAGATAAAATTGAAAAGTTCGGGATATAAATTTTTCTATCAGAAATTGATTAATTCTGTGCTTCTATAACATAGTTAAATAAAGTTCTGGCAAAATCTGATACAAGTATTACATCGTCTTTATCAACCACAACATTATTTAGATACTGCAATCTAAGTACATCGCCATTTATGAGATCGGGGATTATCCCGGCAAAGAAAAATCCTAATTCCTCAATTTCATTACAAAATACCGGTGACAATGGATTTGTCAGTGGTAAGTCAATGAAGATAGATTTTATTTTATGATAACATAATTCCTTTTGATGCGATTGTACTGAAGATTGAAAATCAGAACCATATTTCATAACTTCAAGAAAAGAAAAAGCAAATTCGGGAAATAGTTTTAAATTGATTTTTGACTTACCGGATTGTTTCATTTTTTTTGAAATATCAACTTTTTCAATTTCTCTGGAAAAATTCCCGTAATCGTATATTTTTTGTATCACTTTAAAATGTTTTTCCGGGAGATAAACTCTCTGTTTTTT
>CBDUTX010000289.1:0-3399 GCA_965370235.1 uncultured Desulfuromonadaceae bacterium
ACACCTGTCTTAAATCACCCATCTAATACCAATCTTCTTCAATATCATCATCATCACTTTCTTCCTGATAAACTCCAACTATTACTTGTGCTACTCTTAGAATTCTTTCACCATTCCAGTAGCCTTTTCTTAAGATAATACTTATTTTATTTGCATTGTCGGGATTATCAACACTTTTAGTTCCGACAGCTTCATGTAATTTTGGATCGAAAATATCACCAGTTTTCCCATAGGGAGCTATTTTGTGATGAGATAAAATATTATGAACTTTATTTTCAATTAAGATCATTCCCTGTATTAAGTCATCCTTATTTTGAGTATTTAAAAGGTGTTCTTTTCCTCTTTCCATATCATCGGCTAACTCAATGATCTCACGTAATATCATTTCTTTACCTATAATCAGATTTTCTTGTTTTTCTTTCAGAGCTCTCTTTCTGAAATTTTCAAGATCGGCAAGGGATCTTAGATAGTCATTATATATATCTTTTACTTTTTGTTTTAAATCACTTTTTTCTCTTTGGGTGTTTTCCACAGTATCCTCTACTTCTTTTTCTTTCTGATTTTCAGTTTCCTCAATATTTTCATTTACTATGTCCTTTGACATCTCTTCCTTAATATTATCATTTTCATTTTTATGTATATCTGAATTATTATTTCTTTCTATCAATATCCCTCCTTTTGTTTCCCTTAAAAAAGTATAGAAGTAAATATGAAGTGTCAAGTCCAAGCCGGAAGAATATTTTTCAACAGAAAACAAAGAGAAAAAGACTATAAACAATGCCCAGCACCAACAATGAAGAGTTTATCCACGAATTACACAAATTTACACGAATGATAAAATCTTTTGCTTCGCAAAAAACTTTATCAGTTATTATTAAAAAGAATACAAATTCCCAGCACCACCAAAGAAAAAATATTTTACTACGAATAAACACTGAGAACACTTGCCTGCGGCAAGCAGGCGGAAAGAGAAGAAATGATAAAATCTTTTTATTTTATAAAAACATTTTATCAACTAATTAGGAAAAACACAGAACAATATATGCAGGGACATGTCATGACCTGTCCGAGAACGAAGTTGTGGCGAAGTCGGATGAATATCGAACACCCTTTTTGATTTAAGATATTCGAAAAAATACAAAAATACAATCCCCGACCCTAAAAGAAGACTCTGTCTTTTATAAATACTTTTCTACCTGGAATTGGTTCAATATTATAATTTAATATCAATTCGCTTTTTCCGGATAAATACAAATTAACCTGAAAATTATCCTCATAAGGTTCAACAAAAATTCTTCCGATGTAAATTTTATCAGGCAGCAATGACCAGCTTCTCAGGTCAGCATGTTCGGTTGCAGCTCCAAAAAGACTTATTATAACTCTGAAAATATCTCCAAGAAGAGAATTTTCTTCATCGGAAATTTTATCTCCTATTAGTTCTCCTGCTTCTGATGCGAGAACTTTCAGCCCGGCACGTGCTGCTGCCCGTGTAATAATTCTTCCTCTGTGTTCTTCCAAACTGATATAAGCTATTGCTCCTAAATTTTCAACAAGTTCTATTTGTGAATATCTTGAATCGGTTCTGATAATTCCTCCGTTGATTTGTGATATATGAGGTATCATTGTTGGAAGTGATATGGCGATGACTTTTCCGTCTTCAAGTGTGATGTAATAATTAATCTCTTCTTTATGAGGTAATTCACCTGTTTCAAGTATAAAAATTACTTCACAAAGTGAATCTGATTGAGCATTATTTAACATATATTTTAATTGTTCATCATCATCATAGTTATCCAACAGGTAATTTACATCTTGGCTGCGGTTTGTTAACTTTGCAGTATATATCAGAGAAAATATCAAATCTTCAGGTATTTGAGTTCTGTAATTTTCTGTATAGAGATTATTATATATTTCGTAAGCTTTGAAATATTCGATAAATGCATCATCGAAGTAATGTAGATGCTCATATATGATCCCAGCGAGATACCTGGCAAATGCATCTTCATGATAGGTTGTACTCTCTGAATATAGATCATAGAGTAGATTGAGTTTGTAGTCGATTCTACGGCATTCGACAAGAGCTTCTTCAGGTTCATCCAACAGTATGTAATTGAATGCTTTGTAGAAATTAACCATAATATTTTCATAATCCTCACCATTATATGGTAGTGAGTATTCGTTAATTATGAAAGATGATATGATTTGGCTTAAATTATCCTTCAGCAATCTGTCCATGTAAAGTTCGGAAAGTTCCAGTTCAAAATTACTTTCTGTATATTTACCTGCAAAGTGCAGCAGAAGTCCCCTGTTTGCATGATCTAATGAGATTGCATTTTCTTCTTTTATTCCCAGGCTGTCATAGATGTCCAATGCTTTCTGATAATTTCCATTGTAGATAGAGTATTTTATCGGATCCATCCTGTTATAACTGGAAGCACAACCGATAAATATAACAGCTATTAATAATATATATAATATTTTAAACATTGAGATTCAAGTGATTGTCGAGTCATTCAATGATCTTTTTAATTTTTTCCGTACCCATCCATATTTTTTCAGTTGTTTCAATGTTCAGTAATTCAAGATCGATCTGGTAGTAGACTACTCTGACACCTTCAGCTTCATCAATAATAGAAGTGATTGTACCCATCATCATATAGTCTGCTCCATATTCATTTCTCAGTGCTGTTCTTGTCTCCGGAGATGCAAAACCCTGCTGAGACCAGCGTTCATCTCTTAAATCTTCTCTTTGGGATACTGAAGCAACAATTCTAATCATACCTGAATTTAAAAAATCTCTCTCTATATCTTTCATAAATGTTGTTGCGTCAATATGCTCATAAGATCTGTTCTGAACATTACCAACGATTAAAGTCGGTTTTACACCGTATCTATCCATATACTGAGACAACCATAAGCCTTCAAGACATTCTCCTGTTATCTTTTCTGAAACTAATCTGGAATCGGTATCATTCCATCTACCGCTTATATCGGTAACAAGATCTGTGTCAATTCTTGTAACTCTTCGTGAGGAACAGCCAAAAATAAGAAATACTGCTAATATTGTCAATATTAGTCTTTTCATTTTTTACCTCCAATGTTTCTTATAGATCAAATTCTTTAATTATTCTTTCCCAAGCTCCAATAGTGTATTTATAAACAGAACTGTCAGGTTTTAGTATTGGCTCCCAGATTATATATCTCCAACCCGGATTGATCCTCTGGAAATTGTAACTTTCTCCTGAAGTTCTGTAGTGCATCTCAACCCTGTCTCCAATTTTCAGATGAGCATAAAATACTTCTGCAAGAGGGTTCCTTACACAGCCATGACTTGCAGGAGAACCGACCTGATGATATGTTCCTCTCAATGGAGCATGTGTTCCATTTTCAATAACATCG
>CBDUTX010000290.1:0-3386 GCA_965370235.1 uncultured Desulfuromonadaceae bacterium
ATTTTCTATACTGCCCTTGATCGGAGTTGCTGTAGTCTTGTCTAGATTATTAGGAGGTGGGGGAGGGTTATGACAAAAATATATTATAAGGTAATCAAATGAAACTTCTTTATCTTACAACCCACGCAATTAAGTCACCCATCTTAGCATTTACTGCTGAGTTGGCTGAACTTACTGACTCTTCTGTAACTCTCCTCGTTGGCACAAAAGATTTGAAAGGAATTGAGAAGACAGAATCTAATATAAAAAAAGTAGCTGAAGCAGAAAAATTCAAAAAACTCACTATAGCTCATGGAGAGGCAGAAGCTATTGAAACGGTTTATTCTGCAATTCATAACGGAAATCCGACAAAAGACTTGATTACAATTAAATACCTTGAAGCACTGGAAAAAATTGCTGATGGAAAAGCAACAAAACTCTTCCTTCCTCTCGAAACCTCAGGAATTCTTGGAAGTCTCGCAGGAATTGCAGAAATATTTAAAGAAAAGATTATTAAAAAAGAAAAATAAATTTTATTTTTTTACAAATAAAAAGGGGTGAAAATTTCACCCCTTTTAATATAGTTCAATAGATATCTAACAAAAATATTGTTTTTGTTTACTCGATGTTTTCCTTATTTCTCTTCACTTTCGCTTGGAAAAATATCGGGAGGAGCTGAGTTTTATATCTTAAAAGCAAAGTATTATTCAATCAAATAAGCCCTGATAATAATAATATCTTCCGCAGGAACATCAAAAAAATCTCCCTCTTTTTCAGTTTGAACTTTTGATATTGAATCAATAACATTCATCCCATAATTTACAAAACCAAAAACACAATATCCATATCCATCCGTATATTTATCCCAGTCAAGTCGAGAATTATCTGTTAAATTAATAAAAAATTGTGAAGTAGCCGAATTCGGATCAGAGGATCTTGCCATTGCAATAGATCCTCTAATGTTACTCATTCGGGAAATAGATGCTTCGTTTTCAATTGCTTCAAACAGGGGTTCTTTCCATTTCATATCAGGATAAAAACCTCCTCCCTGCACAACAAAATCTTCTATAACTCTGTGAAAAATTAAATTGTCATAAAATCCATTTTTTACATATTTTATAAAGTTTTCAACTGTTACAGAGGCTCTATTTCCATGAAGAATAACCTCAAACTCTCCATAAGATGTTTCAAATATCACTCTGTTCAAATCCATTCCAGTAAGATTTAAACATAAAAACATAATGAAAACAAATATCATTAAATAAATTTTCATATATAAACTCCTATTTTTTTAATTTCTTTATTTTTCTTATAACTCTCAAATTAGGTATAAATGGGACCTCCTTTTTTTTTGGTTGTGCTATTTTTTCAAATGGGTAAGAATATTTTTGTAGAAACATATTATATATTTTAAAAGAAATTTTCTCCAGGTTTACAGTATCAGTTATATTATAAGCGAGTAATGTATTCAAATATTTTAAACTTTTATACCTTCTATATTCTTTCCAAAGTAACGCTGCATGACTTCCATTAAATCCTTCAAGCAATCCTCTTTTAATTCCAAGCTTTTTTTCACAAATTTTTAATCCTCCCCCCAAACCCAAAGAATTAAGAAAATACTTTATATCTATTTTTCGCTGAAATAATTTTATCCCAAAATAACTCTCTATCATAGGAATATCAAATACATTACCTCCGTATGTAACGAGAATACGTGGTTTGTTAATGTGTTTGGGAAAATCATGAAGGTTTTTTCCCTGTAGAAAACAATTAATTTTTCCATTGAAATACAATGTAATCAGAGTTATTACACTATCTTTTTCTAATCCGGAAGTTTCAATATCAAGATATCCTATTTTATCAGAAAATTCTTTAAAAAATCTCCAATAATGTTCCCTTGGCATTTTTTCAAAGAAATAATCTATTTCCTTCAATTCGAATTTATCAACGCTTTCTTCCACCTGCTTTAAAAAATATCCTTTTACTAAAGATTTTTTATATTTTTCTCTTTTACCATCTAAATAATTATACCATGTTTTAATACCATTTTCCCAAATTTCTCTTTCCATTTCAAAAGTAATATTTTTAAAAAGACAGAATGAATTTATAAGCATTTATTTAATCACTTCAATCCTTATTATATTAGTTTTTCCTTTTATTCCAAGAGGTAATCCTGCAACTATAACAATTATATCTCCAATCTCCACATAATTTTTCTTTTTGCATATTTCCATTACTTTTTCAAATAATATCTCACTATCATCTTCCTCTTCAAGGTAATTAGGCTCTACTCCCCAGGAAACTGCTAATTGATTATATACTTTCATGGAAGTCGTAAATGCATAAATTGGAAGTCCCGGTCTAAATCTTGAGATCATTCTTGCAGTGTATCCGGATTCAGTCATTGCAATAATAGCTTTTGCTCCGCTTTTATAAGCGGTTGTTACTGCAGCATAAGATATTACATCTGTCTGATCCTTTGCTTTAAGAAATGCCCTATGTTTGTACAGATAATCCTCGTAATCAATATATTGTTCTGTTTCTATTAATATTTTTTTCATTATTTCAACCGTAAGAAGAGGATATTTTCCTATTGCTGTTTCTCCTGATAACATTACAGAAGAAGTAAGATCAAAACAGGCGTTTGCAACATCAGAAACTTCTGCTCTTGTAGGCAGAGGATTATTTATCATAGTCTCTAACATTTGAGTGGCAGTTATTACAGGTTTTCCCTTCTTCAGGCATCTCTTGATAAGGTCTTTCTGGATTATTGGTACTTTTTCTATATCAATTTCTACTCCAAGATCCCCTCTTGCAACCATAATTCCATCGGATAAATCTACAATCTCATCAATATTATGTACTGCATTCCAGTTTTCGACTTTTGAAATTAACTTCACTTCACTGTTACTATTTCTTTCTTTCATTATTTTTCTTACGTCCTTTATATCTTCTACGTTCCTTACAAAAGATAAAGCTATATAGTCAACATCTTCATCTACTGCAAACTGAATGTCGGAAGTGTCTTTTTCTGACAGAAATGGAAGGTTTTTATTCTTTTTTTTAATTATTCATTCGGTGACAAAAATAGACATAGTAATTTTTTTATTTAAAGATCAATCTTCCCCTCCTCAACGAAAAGTTTTAGTTCGTAATGTCCGTGGTCACGTTCATCATTATGAGTTTTACTATTCTCACTCATTAAACGTAGCTGCTAATCTAGTTAATAGTCCTTCTGTAAACAATAAATTGTCTAGTTTTTTAGATACTATAACTCAATTTAATTCTAATGGTGGTAAATGTCCTAAATGTCCTATTGCCCATTATTCCTATTTGAAAAAATTGCCATTTTATAAAAATGTTATTGCTCATAATCCTCCCAATGTTAATGTTCTTGCCATAATCAA
>CBDUTX010000291.1:0-3373 GCA_965370235.1 uncultured Desulfuromonadaceae bacterium
ATTGATAAAAGAAATTATTGATAATTAACTTGAAAGTTGTTTTTTTTTAAATCAATTAAATAAATTTATACTTGTCTTGAAGCAGTTTGATTTAATTTATCTTATTTTATGTGTATGTTATGTAGGTGCTGTGAAGTCAATAACCACAGAAATTTGATTTTTTATAAATTCTATTCTATAATGATTAGCATTAATATAATATTTTGGAAAATTAATCAAATTAAGTAATCTGCATATTGCTATATTATGAAAAAAGAAAACAAATATAAAAAAATCAAAATGGATGGAAAATCATTAAACATTACTGAAGAAAAACTAAAAAAACTCAAAGAAATTATTCCCGAAGCATTTACTGAAAACAAGGTTGACTGGGAAAAGCTGAAAGCTGCACTGGGAGAAGATATTGAATTTAAAAACGAAAGGTATGTTTTAAACTGGGCTGGGAAGTCCTATTCATTCCGGGTTTTGCAATCTCCTACAACTGCAACTCTGGTTCCTGAAAGAGATGAATCCATCAATTTTGATACCACTGAAAATATTTTTATTGAAGGTGAAAATCTTGAAGTTCTAAAAGTATTACAAAAATCCTATTTTGGTAAAATCAAGATGATATACATTGATCCTCCATACAATACAGGTAACGATAATTTTATTTATCCGGATAAATTTTCAGAGACCAAAGAAGAATATTTAAGCCGAATTGGCGACAAAGATGAAACCGGTTATTTAACCCGCGAGGGCTTGTTCCACAAAAATAGTAAAGACAGTGGACATTATCACAGTAACTGGCTTTCTATGATGTATCCAAGATTGTTTTTAGCAAGAAATTTACTAAGAGATGATGGTGTTATTTTTGTTTCCATTGATGATAATGAAGTTCACAATTTAAGGTTATTGATGAATGAGGTGTTTGGGGAGGAGAATTTTATAGACAGTATTATATGGAAAAAACGCTATGGAGGTGGAGCCAAAGAAAAATATTTAGTTACACTCCATGAATACATCTTAGTCTATTCAAAAAACATTGCTTCTTTTGGAGAAATTTATATCCCATTAGCTGAAGAAAGTATAAAACGCTATTACAAATTAAAGGATGTTAATTTTTTTCGGAGAGGACATTATAGGACACATCCTCTTGAAGCAGGAAAAGCTGTTGATGAAAGACCTAATCTTATTTTTGATATAACTGCACCAGATGGTTCCAAAATAAGTCCAAAGAGACAATGGTATTGGAATAAAGAAAGAGTTAAAAATGCTATTAATAACAATGAAATTGAGTTTATTAAAGGGCAGGATGGTAATTGGTCAGTTCATAGCAAACAATACCTTAAAGATAAAAATGGTATCATTAGGCAAGATAAAGCTTTTTCAATTATTGACAATGTTTTCAGTCAACATGGTACAAATGAAATTATTGAACTCTTTAGTAATGCAAAAATATTTTCTTATCCTAAACCAAGTAAAATACTGATACAACTGCTTAACATAGGATCAAAAAATTGTTCTGATGATTTAATTATTGATTTTTTTAGTGGTTCATGTGCATTAGCGCATGCGGTTCTTGATTTAAACAAAGAAGACAGTGGCAACCGAAAATTTATTCTTGTGCAGCTACCAGAAAAAACAGATGAAAAAAGTGAAGCTTACAAATCCGGATTCAAAACCATTGCCGAGATCGGCAAAGAACGTATTCGACGGGTAATAAAAAAAATCAAGGAAGAACAGAAAGGAATCCCTCCAAACCTCCCCTTGACAGGGGAGGAGCAAAACAGAAAACAGGATTTAGGTTTTAAGGTATTTAAATTACAGAATTCCAATTTTAAAATATGGCGTACAAAAATTGAAAACAAAGAACAACTTATTAATCAATTACAACAGCACCTTGAACCTTTGTATGAAAATGCAGAAACAGAGGATGTACTTTATGAACTACTTTTGAAATCCGGAATTCCGCTTACTGCAAAAATTGATGAAATGGGTGGTTTTTATCTTGTGAATGATAATGAGATTGCTTTGATTCTTGAGAAGGTTGATAAGAAAATCATTAAGAAAGTTATTAGTGTAAAACCACATAAGGTAATTACAATTGACCGTTTATTTAAAAACAATGACCAGTTAAAAACCAATACTGCATTACAGATGAAGGATGCAGGGATTGAATTTAAGGTGGTATAGGATAGTTAAGGAGGTTTAGAATGGCACAGCAATTTAATATCTATTGTGATGAATCCTGCCATCTTAAGAATGATCATAAAAAAGTAATGCTATTGGGTGCAATATGGTGTCCTCTTGATAGGTTAGAAAAAGCAAATGTTCGTTTACAGGAAATTAAACGAGAATATAAATTTCCAAATACATTTGAAATCAAGTGGACTAAAGTTTCCCCTGCTAAAGTTGATTTCTATAAGGAAATTATTGATTATTTTTTTGATAATAATGAACTACATTTCCGAGCATTGATAGTGCCGGACAAAGAAAAACTGGATCATAACTATTTTAATCAGGACCATGATACATGGTATTATAAGATGTATTTTGATTTATTAAAAGTAATATTGATGCCGGAAAATAAGTACTATATTTACATTGACCTTAAAGATACTCGTGGTGGAGATAAAATTAAAAAACTGCACTCTGTTTTACAAAATGAAATGTATGATTTTTCTTGGGATATTATTGAAAGAGTCCAGCTTGTCCATTCTCATGAAATTCTTTTAATGCAGTTGGCAGACCTTTTATTAGGGGCAGTTTCGGCAGAAAATCGTAATGAAACAATAAGCAATGCCAAAAAAAAACTGATTTCATTGATTCTCGACCTTTGTTTGAGGGAAAGAATGTCGGAATTTTTCCTGATAAAGTCGATGGAAAAGAGGAATGCTTTTGGCATATTACAACAAAAGTTGATGATGGGAAACGTTTGCCTGATCTTCGCAGAGCAGAGCGTTTACCTTGGATTCGAAGCATTATTGAAAACAGTTTTTCATCAGATGTAAAAGTATGGGATTATCAAGAGGGTGAAGGTAAGGTTAATACTTATCTCTGGCTGCATAATTATGATTTTGTTGTTATTTTAAAAAAGAGTAAAAATAATAAAAGATGGCTACTAACCTCTTTCTATATTGAGTATTCAAATTATAGACGAAAATTACAAAAGAAGTATGATAAGCGAGTTATATAAAAAAAGACCAGCGGAAACCGCTGGTCCAACTCCTTCTACACATGGTAGATGAGATGTTGTTATATTAAAGGAGTTTTAAAGAAATTGCAAGAGAAAATTTTTAACACATTATTTTACTGCAAAGTCAGGATTAGTTTATGAAACTCCATTTTGACCCAAATCAACAATTCCAGCTTGATGCAATAAATTCAATTG
>CBDUTX010000292.1:0-3370 GCA_965370235.1 uncultured Desulfuromonadaceae bacterium
GGATGCTTATGACAGTTCTTTGCATTGGGCTTTACAAATAGCAGATAAAAACAGACTTGATCCGGTTATAAGTGCTTCACTGCATAGATATAGCAGGATGTATCCTTCTGAATATGCATCATTTATTGATGGTTATTCATTATACTTGATTGGAAATTATAGCAGAGCTATAACATTATTTGATCGATCTAAAAGAGGGATGTCTGAAATTGATGATTATATTGATTATTATAAAATATCCTCAATTTTAAAATCAGGGGATACCTCGACTGCTGTCACTGCTGCAGAAGTTTTTTTAAATGACTATAACTCCGTACTTGTTAACAGAGTATCTTTATTACTTGGTGAAATTTACTACAGTCAGGGAAATTTTGACAGAGCATTAGAAATATTTAAAAAGGGATCTCCCGATAACAGGATTAATTTATTAATCGGAAAATTATTTATAAAAAATGGTGAATTAAGCTCAGCTGTTTTGTATTTGAATATTACTCTCTCATGTTCGAATGAATGGTCTGACAGTGCCTGGTATCTCCTTAGGGAAATTAACAGACTTGATACATTAATTCGAGCACGTTCATTGAGTTCGAGAAGAAATTATAATGAAGTCATTTCTCTTTTACTCCCTTATATCCAGGATCATTCTTTAAGCATAGAAGCTCTGTATTTACTCGGAAGATCTTACAGGAAAGAGAAAAAATACGACAGAGCTTTAATATATCTTGACAGAGCTTCATCAGGAGAATTTCTCTGCAAGTCACTTTTTAATATTGGTCTCTGCTATCAGTCATTAAACCGCATTGAAAAGGAGAAAGAACTCTGGGGAAAATTTATTACTCAATGTCCTTCAGGTAATCTTTACGATGATGCACTTTACTATCTTGCTAAAATATGTCTCTCTCAATCAGATTCAAATGATGCAAAAAGACATCTTCTTTTAATTCTTCAAAATCCCGGATTAAATGACATGGCAGGACAGGCTACTAATATGCTATGGGATATGATGAATTTTGATCAGAGAAAAGAATTTATACAGTCAGAGCTTACAGGTAGTATGAGTAATGATATCATCCCTGTTGTATATAGATCTGCCGAGCTATATACAGGTGAAATCAGAGAGAAGATATTTTTTGATATCATTAGATTCAACTACTGGGGAGAATATGCAAGAAGAGCTGAGAAAAATCTTTCCCAGATAGGTTATCCCCCTACAGCACTTCCGGTTGATCTGTATTCAAATGCCGAAGAATCCTTTTCAAGATACAATATCAGATCTGATGTCTTTGAAAAATGCCGGAGAGCTGAGCTTTTGTATTCCTGTGGCATGAGAGAAGATGCGAGATATGAAATAAACTCAATTGAAAATCCCAATCCGGCAGAAAGGATGCTAATTGCAAAAACAGCTGATTACTGTGGAGATAGATTTACTGCAATAAGAAATGCAAGCAGGTTATTGAGCTATTTTGACGAAGAAATTCCATCCGATCTTTTTTTTACAGTTTATCCTCAGGCGTACAGACTTATAATTGAAAATTATGCTGAGAAATATAATATACCGGTGAGTATAATCCAGGGTCTTGTCAGAACGGAAAGCCTTTTTGACCACAAGATAAGGTCATGGGCTGGTGCAACCGGACTTGCACAGCTCATGCCTTCTACTGCAGCAGGGGTTGCGAGAAATATTGGTCTTGAAGAATATAATATTGAGGATCCTGATCATAATCTCTACATGGGTGTATACTATTTAAAATCTCAGTATTCATATTTTGGCAGAATGGAAGTTGCAATTGCTGCTTATAATGCCGGACCGGGAAATGCAAGAAGGTGGACAGATGCTGAATCCGAAGAAGATTTTATAGATAATATCTCATTTTCAGAGACAAGAGCTTATGTTCCTAAAGTTCTTTCAAGTGCAAGAATATATGAGAAAGTGGACAGGAGGGAATTTTGAGTAAGAGATTCACATTTTTTGTAAGAGAAGATTTGAATAATAATTCTTCCGAAATAGAATCTGCAAATGCTGCTATGTCAGAGCAAGATGAAATAGTAAAGATTGAATCTATCAATCCTGAAATTTTAAACAGATACATCCCAGGAGCAGGGAGATATTTTGCAATTCTTGCCAAAGGCGTACATTTACTGTCTAATTCACTTGATGAAATAGAATTGATGTTTGAAAAAGATTCGAATACAGCAGTTGTCTATTCAGATTATTTAAATAAAACTGAAGTTAGACTGTTAGATTATTCTAATGACTGGACCGAGAGATGGAATTTCGGAAAGATAAGATTTTATTCTGTAAAAGCTGTTTTAGATGCCGATTTATTTGACAAGAAGAATAAATTTATGTTCCATTATCAGATGATGCTTAACTTATGGGGTCAAAAGAACTTCAGGCATATACCAGAAGTTCTCTATGAATACAGGGATTCAGCAGGTGAAGTTAAATCAACGGATAGTAGAAAGAAATTATTTTTCCCGGCAGAAGGGGAATATGGTGGATTTTCTTATCTTTATTACACTCCTGAGATCAACAAGGAAGTTGAGAAAATATTTTTCGATTTTTTAAAGAAAGAAAAGATATTTTTTAATTCAGAGCCAACTGATTTAATTCAGGTAGAATCTGAAAATAATGATATATTGGTCAGTGTTATAATACCCGTTCATAATAGAGCAAAGCTTATTAAATATGCTGTTGAAAGTGTCCTCTCTCAGACAATTGATAAATGGGAACTTATAATCATTGACAATAATTCAGATGACCGAACCTGTGAGATAATTGAAGAATATACGAAATCAGAACAAAGAATAAAACTGATAAAGAGACCGGATAATAGAATTGCTAAAGCTCTTAATGACGGTTTACGTTATGCAAAAGGGAAATATATTGCACAATTGGATTCTGATGATATCTACAGCGAGAACACTTTAAAAGAAATGACTGATGCACTGGATAAAGACATGACTGCCGGATTAGCTGTAAGCTATTATGATCTCATAGATGAAGAAGGGGAGCTGATCGAGGAAATGGGTATTGTAAAGCACGAGGAATATTCGATAAATAATATACTCAGAGTTGACGGTGCCGGAGCAGTAAGAGTTTGGAGGAGAAGTGTTTTACATGAAATGGGCTTGTTCAATGAGGACAAATACTGTGATTATGGGGAAGATTATGATATGGTTTTAAAAGTTACAGAGAAATACAAATTGATAAGAGTGCATGAAGTTCTCTATCATTACAGAAGACATCCGGATAACAGTGATATGAAAAGAAGTGACCAATTCAAGCTCGATTCCAAAAATGGAGCTAGAATGGATGCCTATAAGAGGAGAAAGGAGACATTAAGTGATAAAGACAATTAAACTGAAA
>CBDUTX010000293.1:0-3365 GCA_965370235.1 uncultured Desulfuromonadaceae bacterium
ACTATGACCATGTAATTTACTCTCCTTTATTGCTTATTTCAATAATTTTTCTAAATTTTTCCGGAATTAAACTCGCTCCACCCACTAATGCTCCATCGATGTCAGGCATCAGATCTAAAGAATGCCAATTTTCAGGTTTAACACTACCTCCATATAATATCCTTATATTTTTTGAAAATTCTCCATATTTATCTCTGATAATTCTTCTAATAAATTCATGAACTTCCTGAGCCTGTTCAGGTTTAGCTATTTTCCCGGTTCCTATTGCCCAAACAGGTTCATAAGCAAGAGTTAATTTTTCAAGATTATCTGTTTCAATTCCTTCCATTGAATTTTCAATTTGACATCTAATAACATCGAAAGTCTTATTTCTTTCTCTTTCATCAAGCTTTTCACCTACACAGAGAATTACATTAAGATGGGCGTTTAAAGAAGATGCCAGTCTTTTTGATATCATTCCATCTGACTCTGAAAAAACATTTCTTCTTTCAGAATGACCCAATATGACAAAATCACACCCGATATTTTTTAAAGAGAGAGGAGAAATTTCTCCGGTAAATGCCCCTTTATTTTCCCAATGAGCATTTTGTGCACCAATTTTTACATTTCTATCTTGAAAATAATTAATTATGCTCTGTAGATATATGAATGGTGGTGCTATCCCAACTTCAACATTTTCATATTCCTTTGCCGATCTCTCTGCTTCTTTAGACCAATTTGAAACTTCAAATTGATCTCCATTCATCTTCCAATTACCGCATATCCACTTTTTCATCAAATCACCTTCTATTTAAAGATTCGACTGCCGGTAACTTCTTACCAGCCATAAATTCCAGAGAAGCTCCTCCTCCGGTGGAAATGTGCGAAAAACCATGTTCAATATTAAATTGAGTCACAGCTGCCGCTGTATCTCCTCCTCCAAGAACACTTAGAGCACCTTTTGAAGTGGTTTTTGCAATTATTTCCGCAATCTTCCTTGTTCCTGTAGAAAACTCGGGTATTTCAAATATTCCCATCGGACCATTCCAGATAATAGTCTTAGACAATTCAATTACTTTTGTAAAAATTTCACATGACAGAGGTCCAATATCAACTCCTATCATATTTTCAGGTATTGAATTATTTTCATGAATCTCTGTTTTTACACCCGATTTAATTTCATAAGCCATAACACTATCTTGTGGAAGAATAAAATTTGTTTTTGCCTGATGAGCAATTTTATTCAATGTTTCCTTTGCAGTCGAAATAGATTCACTATCTAATAGTGATCTACCAATTTCATAACCCTGTGCTTTAAGAAAAGTGTAAACCATTCCTCCACCAATTAATAAGTTGTCAACAAAACTTGAAAAAATATTAATTAATTCTATCTTACCCTTTATTTTAGCCCCACCTATAATAGCAACTACGGGTTTTTGATAAGTTTTTACAGCTCTTGTCAAATATTCGATCTCCCTACTCATTAAAAAACCTGCAACTGCACATCCTCGATTTCTAAATATTTCAGCCACTCCGACTGTAGATGCATGAGCTCTATGAGCAGTTCCAAAGGCATCATTTACATAAATATCAGCAAGTTCAGAAAGTTTTTCAGCAAAATCAGGATTGTTTTCTTTTTCACCAGGATTAAAACGGAGGTTCTCCAAAACAAGCAACTGTCCATTTTTTAAATTATCCACTTTTCTTTGAACATTCTCACCAATACAGTTATCGATAAACTGAACATCAAAATCCAGTAATTGCTGAAATCTCTCTGCAACAAGTTTTAATGACAACTCTGGAACATATTTCCCCTTCGGTCTTCCCATATGACTGCAAACTATAAGTTTTGCATTTCTGTCCAGTAAATACTTAATTGTCGGCAAAGCTGCTTTCAATCTACGGTCATCTGAAATCTTCCCGGAGTTCTTATCAACAGGTACATTAAAATCACCTCGTAACAGGATTTTCTTTTCCTTAACATCGATATCCTCAATTGTTAAAAAATCCAAAGACAAATTATATACTCCTGGCAATATATTTAATTAAATCTACAATTGTACTGGAATAACCCATTTCATTGTCATACCATGCAAGTACTTTAACAACATTTTCATAAGCGATTGTAGAAAGTAGATCAACTGTACAGGAAGATTTATTCCCTATGTAATCAGTTGAAACTAAAGGAAGGTCGGAAACATTGAAATATGGTTTTAGATATGTCTTTGAAGCTCTGCAAAAAGCTTCATTTACTTCCTCTGCACTGACATGTTTCTTTAAATTACAAGTCAGATCTACAAGAGATGCATCCGGAGTCGGAACTCTAACAGCCAATCCGTTAAATTTACCCTGAAGCTCAGGAATAACCAAACCAATAGCTTTTGCAGCTCCTGTAGTAGTGGGAATCATGGATAATGCAGCAGCTCTTGTTCTTCTCAGATCACTATGAGGAAGATCGAGTATTCTCTGATCATTTGTGTAAGAATGTATGGTTGTCATAAAACCATTATCAATCCCAAATTCCTTATTCAATACTTTAACAACAGGAGCAAGACAGTTGGTTGTACATGAAGCATTTGAGATGATATTGTGTTTTGAAGAGTCAAAAACATCATGATTTACGCCCATTACTATTGTAGCATCTACAGATCCTTTGGCAGGAGCAGAAATGATAACTTTTTTTGCTCCGGCACTGAGATGCATTGAAGCTTTTTCCTGAGTTCTGAATAAACCTGTAGATTCGACAACAATATCAACTCCGAGATCTTTCCATGGTAGTTTTGACGGATCTCTTTCGGACAGGACTTTTATCTTTTTCCCTTTAATCTCTAAACTAACCTCGTCAACCTTAACAGAACCAGGGAATATACCATGAACACTATCATATTTAAACAGATGAGCAAGTGTTGAATTATCAGTAATATCATTGACAGCAACAAATTCTAAATCACTGTCATCAATTGCACACCGTAGAACCAACCTTCCTATTCTGCCAAAACCATTGATTCCGACTTTTATACTCATTTTTTCTCCTAATTGAGGAAATTATGTCTTTTCTTCAGTTTCTTCTTCAGTCTGAGAATGTTTAATAACAACCTGTTCTAATTTTTCATCAACAATAGATGTAATTTCTTCTTTGAAATGAGTTAGCATTTCTCTAAATTCATCATACATCTCAACCCCTTTTGAGGTTGCTGTAGATGTTGCTATCTTAATTTTTTCTCTTGTCTCGGAACCACTTGTCGGAGCAAATAAAAGAGCTGTTCCAGCTCCAACAAGAGCACCAACTATAAAACTTACAAAGACTTCAGCTCCACATGACCCATCACTTGACATATTTACCTCCTTTTAGACTTTCCCCTATTAAAAATTCCTGAATTTTTAAC
>CBDUTX010000294.1:0-3343 GCA_965370235.1 uncultured Desulfuromonadaceae bacterium
TCAGCTCTTCTTAAACCTGTTATCAGTTTTTCTTCTTTTAACTGATATCCGGATAAATATTCCACATCATATTTATTCTCTCCTGCAGAATAATCTTTAAGATTGGATATATTTCTTGATCGCATCTTCTCTACTCTTGATACTGATCCGGGACCAAATCCAAGATAGGGTTTACCTTCCCATACATGAGAATTATGTCTGCTTCTGTAAGCATAACCCCTTGCAAAATTACTAACTTCATATTGCTTGTACCCGCAGGATTTGAGTGTTTTTACTAGTTTTAAATAATTTTCAACTTTTAAATTCTCGTCCGGAAGTTCGAATTCATCTCTTTTTAATTTATTAAAAAAGATAGAACCTTTTTCAATCGAAAGGGAGTATGCAGAAATATGATCTGGTTGAAGTGATATTAGTTTTAGAAGTTCTCTTTCTATGATATCGGGATCATCACCCGGAAGATCGTAGATAAAATCAGTAGAAACCGAACCTATATTCAAGTTTTTTGCTGTCCCGACTGCATTAATTGCATCTTTTTTACTGTGTACTCTGCCGAGGAATCGGAGTCTTGCATCATTAAGTGCCTGCACTCCAATCGAGATTCTGTTCAATCTGTTTTCTTTGAGTGTTACCAGGTCATCTTCCTTTAAACTTTCGGGATTAACTTCAACTGCAAATTCACCGTGTTCTGGTATTATTGAATATGAATTTAAAATATTTAAAAATATTTTTAAGTTTTCTCCCCGGATAAGACTCGGTGTTCCTCCCCCTATGTGTAATGTGTTTGAAGAATAACCTATTTTGCAATTTTTTATCTCATATTCAATTCCCCTTAAAAAACTATCAATATTATTTTCTGATGATCTATATGAAAAAAAATTACAATATGGACATCTCGAGCTGCAAAAGGGTATATGAATATATATATCTTTAATTAATTTTGGAGGGTTTACATGTTTATTATATTTATCTTTATCTCTGTTCATTCTTTTCAATCTACCTTGGATAGAATACTATCAGATTATAGGATGATTGAGGAGAGACCTTATTTTAAAGAAAACAACTGTCTCTGGGAAGATATTTTATACACATATTGCCAGGAGGATATTTCTCGGTACATAAGAGAAGGTCTCTCAGATACATCAAAATACAGCAGAGCTTCGATGACGAGAGCTGCTCATCTTGCCTGGGCAGTTTATGACAGCAGGAATTTAATAAATGACAGAAGGATAACTGCCTGGCTGGGTAATATGTATCCCTGTGTGGAAAATATTGAACTGATATATGAAATTCCGGATCCGACAAAAAGGTTATTTGGTTACCGGAGTGCATATATACTTGATGCAGGATGCAGGTGGGGAGCTTTCTATCCCATGCTGGACACAACAGCATATCTGTGGCTGAACCTTTTAAAGGGCAGCTACAGCATTACTGAACTTGCAGAGATGACCGGAGTTGAAAGAAACGACATTGCTCTTTTCTGTCTTTCACTTTTAAGATTCGATGTTGTTCGGTTGAGCATTGAGAAAAAAATTGATATCTATAAAATATTAATATACCCGGATACAATAGGTATTGTAACGGGAGTTGGTTATTTTTTCATAGGTGAATAAAATTAATTTTTGTTAAGTGGAGGATTATATGAATAAATTTTTTATTATAGTAATATTTTTAACTTTTACATTTTTATCTTTAAACGGGCAACAGGTAAACGGAGATACGATAAGAGTAAGCGATAATACAGTTATATTAAAGGTATGGGGCAATCATTTTGAAAGAGGTTATGCCCATGGATATCTCCTCGGCGATAAGATAAAACTTATCTTTGAAGAATATGTTCTTAAGTCAATATTTGGTAATAATTCAACATTTTATAACTATTACAGAACATATTTTATTTCAAATTTCCATGTTGATGATAAGTATTGTGTTGAAGCTTCAGCAATGATATCCGGTATGGAAGATGCCGGTATCAGTATTTTCTGTGTTGTTTTAAACAGAGATGTGGACAGTATAGACATATTGATGGTCAATACAATAGATGAAATGAGAGAACTTGATGAATGTTCGAGTTTATCGAGCTGGGGTACAGGTACTATTAATGATACACTGCTTTCAGGCGACCTTGTTATAACAAGATTAATGGATTGGCAGCTTCATTATAGTCTTGTTGAAAATCATCTTATACTTGTAAACATACCTTCTGAAAATGATGAACAGAACTGGATGTCGGTAACATATCCCGGTTTCTTTGCTGCTCTTTCTGCTGTCAATGAAAGTGGCATCGGTGCTTTTAAAAATGTAGGTAACTATCAGAATCACCCGAATATTGTAACTTTTCATCCTGTTCTCCTTTCTGTGAGAAATGGAATTGAAAGAGATGATTACAATAATGATGGATTTAATAATACAATTGATGTAGCCGATGCTGTTAACGATGATGTTCAATTCGGTTCTTCTGTAATTCATGTGGTTTCATCTGTCATGATAGATAGTTTTTCATTTGTAATCGAATGTAATAATGAAAATGGTTTTACTACAAGGAATGTATCTGATAATTCTGTTATCTCAGGTGATAATATTGCTGCAACAAATCATCACAGGAAACTATATACTCCTGTAGGCTGTATCAGATATGATGATATTGTTGACTCTCTGAATTCCTCAACTGAGATATCACCGGAGAGGAGCTGGAATGTCATGGCTGGAGCTGGTGGGTATGCGACAAATAATCAGATGATGCAGTTCATACCCGGGGTGGGGATTTTAAAACTTGCAACAGCCACAGTTGACAGTCCTGCATATATGAGAGAAATATATGTATTTGATATCAATGATCTTTTTTCATTGACATCTGTTGAGGAAGAACCTGTTTTTGTTTTACATGGAGATAAAATATATATGAATATCATATCACAGCCGGATTGTTATTCGTATACAATAGATCTTGTCATTTGTGAGCAATCTTATTTAAGTCTAAATGTTTACAATATCTCAGGACAGTTGATCAGCACAGTATATGACGGGAATGTTTCTGCAGGTGAGCATCAATTTCAATGGATTTCTGATAAAATTCCATCAGGTTTGTATTTTTGCAGGGCAGAGATACAGACAAATATAGGTTTTCAGGATTTCATAATCAAGAAATTTATGAAAATTAATTGAGTAATGCCCAGCCTCACACAATATTTTCACACAAAGGCACAAAGTACTACCTATAATAAATATGTAGGGGATGGGTTTGCCCCATCCCAATATAAGAGTTTTTGCCACGGATAAACACTGAAAAGAAAAAGAAATGATGAAATCTTTTTACTTCGTAAAAATCTCTCATCAACTAATTAGG
>CBDUTX010000295.1:0-3342 GCA_965370235.1 uncultured Desulfuromonadaceae bacterium
CCTTTGGATGTTCTTGTAGAAGATGTCCCTGATGATGCAGGTGATGCTCTTAAAATATCCTGGGAAATTCCTGAAAACACAGAAAACATATCGATGTACAGGATTTACAGACTGGATCCTGAAAATGATGAATTTATCCTTGTAGGTAATGTGAGGAATCCAAATACGAACGTATTTGAGGACAGAGATCCGAGATTTCCGTTGCAGCCGGGAATGGAAGTTATATACAGAGTAATACCGGTTGACATCGATGATAAGGAAATGCAGGCAATTGGCTCTTCCGAAACTTACAGTTCAAGGGCACAGTTATTCCATGTAGGAAAATTTAATTCCTTCATTGCCACAGTCTTTATCATTGCTGCGCTTCTGTTTTTCTTGAATGTTGCAAAAAAAGGAAAAGGACTTTATATAAGAAAAATTGCAGGGCTTGATGCACTTGATGAAGCTGTCGGAAGGGCAACTGAAATGGGAAAACCAGTTCTCTATGTTCCTGGTCTTTCTTCAATGGCAGATGTTGCTACAATTGCTTCGATTAATATTCTCGGTCCAGTTGCAAAAAAGGTTGCAGAGTATGAGACTAAAATACTCGTTCCGAACAGAGATCCCATTGTATATACCATTGTACATGAAGTTGTAAAAGAAGCATATCTTGAAGCCGGACGTCCCGATGCTTTTGACACAGATCAGGTTTTCTTTGTAACACAGTCTCAATTTGCTTTTGTTGCTGCGGTTAATGGTCTCATGTTGAGGGAAAAACCAGCAACAAATCTATTCCTCGGTATGTTCTGGGCTGAATCTCTTTTACTTGCTGAAACGGGAAACACAATTGGAGCTATTCAAATTGCCGGAACCGACTCTGTTACTCAGCTTCCGTTTTTCATAACAGCTTGTGACTACACGTTGATAGGGGAGGAATTATATGCAGCAAGTGCATATCTTTCAAGAGATCCTATACTTGTCGGGAGTCTAAAAGCATCTGACCTTGAAAAAGCAATTCTTCTTTTCTTTCTTGTAGTAGGATCTGCAGCATCGGTGATAAGCTTTTTGATATTCAAATCAACTGTAGTAGATAAAATCATCTCTGCCGTTTTCGGTGTGTGATAAAAGGAGAAAATGATGTTTTTAAAAAGGACATTACCACTTTTAATAGTTTTCTTACTCGGATTGGTGATGATGATCCAGTACTTCATTCCTCATCCGATTTCACAATCTTTTAAAATAGGAGCTGAGGAGTGGATTAGAATAATTAGTGCATTTGCATTAGTTCTCGGACTGGCAAGTTTTTTCCATGTCCACATAAGAAAAATAATGAGAAAAAATAAAAACAGTATATTTTCTTATATTTCAATATTTAGTTTAATTGGAATGGCTCTAGTAGGTATTCTCGGTAAAGATGGGATTGACAACTGGCTGTTCAATAATTTATACAATAGTATTATTGTTCCACTTGATGCAACAATGTTCTCCCTTCTTTCTTTCTACATTGCATCTGCAGCTTTTAAAGCTTTTAAAGCGAGAAGTGCAATGGCTTTTGCTCTGCTGCTTACTGCAATAATAGTTATGCTCGGACGTGTTTCATTTGGAAGCTTTTTAAACAGCACTGTTGAATGGATAATGGTCTATCCGAACACAGCAGCTCAGAGAGGAATTATAATTGGAATTGGTCTTGGAATGATTGCAACCTCTCTTAAGATAATACTTGGAATTGAAAGATCATATCTGGGGGGTGAATAATGAAATTCTGGTTATTTTTAGAAAATCTGGACAGAAGGTGGATTTATCTTGCAATTGGTCTTGCAGTTATAATCCCCTCTGTTTTTCCATTTAATTCCCCTACAACAATAACTCCTCCGGCAAATAATTTATGGAATTCAGTTGACAATCTGTCTGAACAAGGAAAACCTTTAATGATAGTAACAGATTATTCTCCTTCGACATCTCCAGAACTTGACCCAATGGTCAGAGCAGTTTTTAGACATGCACTGGAGAAAGATATTCCTGTAATTATGTATGGGGGTATATATACTCAGGGTTTTGGTATGATTCAAAGAGCTGAACGTTATGTTATTGAGGAAATGGAAGGTAAAAGAATTAATGGTGACAGTATAATATATGGAGAAGATTATGTTGTTTTACCATTTGTTCCCGGTTTTACATCTGTAATTATGGGTATGGGTGATGATTTTCACCGGACATGTCCTGTAGATTATCGAGGAGAATCTTTAATAAACTTTCCAATGATGAAGGACTTCAGAAGACTTGGTGATTTAGGACTTCTTGTTGATATGTCTGGAAGTTCTATGCCAAGAACCTGGTTGCAATATGCAGGTACAAGATATGGTGTTTCTATAGGTGTCGGAACAACAGCTGTAAGCGCTGCAGAGTACTATGCTTTCCTGCAGACCGGACAGTTTGTCGGTATGCTTGGCGGTATGAAAGGCGGAGCTGAATATGAGCAGCTTAATGAGGCAAAACTGAATATAAAAGTGAGAAGGGTTGCTTCGATTGCTATGGATGCTCAGAATGCTGTTCATATTTTTATAATTATAATAGTGATTATGGGAAATATTTCCTTTTTTGTTTTAAAGAGAAATAAGGCTCGGAGGTTGTGATGAATATAAATTTTGATCCCTGGGTTTGGCTTGCAGCTTTACTTACTTTGACTATTTATTCTTTTCTATATAAAGATAATATTATGTACAAATTTGCTGAGGCTCTATTTGTTGGAGCATCTGTTGGTTGGACAATAGTTATAATATGGCACCAGACTATCATTCAGTATATATTTAATCCTCTGAGAGATGCTGTTGTTCAAGGGAATATACCTGGATTTATCTTTGTTTTGATCCCGACTATTATCGGGTTACTATATTTTTCAAGATTTAGCCGTAAATCAGGATGGCTTGCAAGATGGCCCATAGCTGTAACAATGGGTTATTATACGGGAATATCAATTACTCCGGGTATTGAGACAAATATCTTCAGACAGGTTGAAGGTACGATTTTAACAAGATTTAATCCGGGAAGTCTTAATTCATGGTGGGCTTTACTACTTCTTGTCGGTGTTGTCTCGACTCTGTTTTACTTTTTCTTCTCATTAAAGCATAAAGGTTTTGTCGGAAAAACTGCAAAAGTCGGCATCTGGTTTGTAATGATAGCATTTGGTGCTTCATTTGGTTACACTGTAATGGCTCGAGTTTCACTTTTGATCGGAAGAATTCAATTCCTTCTTCACGATTGGCTTGGTGTTATTAAATAAGGAATTTTTTAGGATAACTTTTAATTTAACAAAATATGAAAAAATATATTTAAAAGAGGAATGTACCGACATTCCTCTTTTTT
>CBDUTX010000296.1:0-3329 GCA_965370235.1 uncultured Desulfuromonadaceae bacterium
GGATATCACCTGTTATAAAGGAGGTGTTTTTTTAGGAACATTAACCTCTCTGTTAAAATATATCAGAACAATTAATGATGAGAACTCTTCTCTACAGAACTTTTAGTTAATCTGGACAGATGATATTCTCTGGGTGGGAACTGATGATGGGATATACTATTCTGATAACGGGTATTCATTTAAGAAATTAAATATTCCGGGTAGTTTTTCACAGAATCAATTACCGGTAACTGCTTTGGTCAGGGATGATGGTTGGTTCTGGATCGGTCTGGATGATATTTCACCGGGATATTCTCCCGGAGGTCTATTGTTGTACGATGGATTTGATAAAGTTTACAGAATAGATAATAATTCAGGTCTGGTATATAACGGGATTTCAGCACTGGAAGTAGTTGGAGATTTTATTCTTGTGGCAAGTTTCAAAAATATCCGGGGATTTAAGCTCGGAGGCGGGCTTCAAAAGATTGAAGGAGGAAATATAACTAATATCTTTTTCTGTGATGAACTGTTCCCATTGATAAATGATATCCTCTATATTGAGGAGAGAGATGAAATATGGGTTGCTACGACTAATGGTGTATATGAGATATTTGATGATTTGGAGCCTTAAAAGCAAAGCCCAGCACCACACCACCAATATAAGATTTTTAGCCACAGATAAACACGGAGGAAAACAATGAACAATGAGCAATAAACAATGATCAATGCCCAACCACACCGTAAGAATAAGAGAATGTAGTGAAGAGAAGAAATGATGAAATCTTTTTACTTCATAAAAATCTCTCATCAACTAATAATGAAAAACACAGATTATGACAATTCACAATGATTTTAGAGGACAGATATGTTATTAAATTTTATGGAATATCAGGAATCACTTGATTTATTAAATTCTCTTATTAACAGAGAAAAGAGCGCGCTGAGGATATTGGATAGGGATTTAGAGAATTTAAAAGATAAAATATCCGGTCTTCAGGAAAAATTACCATTTACTATTAAAATACTCGGCACAAACGGAAAGGGTTCCGTTGCTGCAATGCTAACAAGTACTCTGAGTGAAAACGGATTGAAAGTTATCAGTTTTACATCTCCGCATCTTATCAGTGTAAGAGAGAGGATAAGAATCAACGGAGAAATGATAAGTAAAGATGAATTTGCTGTACTTTTCGAATCTTTAAAAGAATTAATATTTAATGAAAAAAGATGTTCATATTTCGAAGCACTTTTTATTATCGCTTTGACTTTATCTGTAAAGAACAACTCGGATGTTCTTATTCTTGAAGCCGGAATGGGCGGGAAATATGATGCTACGAATAGTGTTAGATCAGATCTTGTATGCTTAACGGAAGTATCATTGGATCATACGGAATTTCTTGGAGATACGATTTTTCAGATAGCACTGGATAAACTTCAGGGTCTGTCTGAAGGAGGAATTTTTATAACAGGCGGAAATAATAATATTATGTCTTTAATGTATTTAAGATCTGAAATATCCGGATGTGAAATGATATATGCTGATGATATCTATGATAATCTGAAAATTGAAATGTTAGGGAAGGGACTTATTACCAAAGATGAAAGATGGGGCAAATTATTTCTTCCTCTAACAGGTACTTACCAGAAGAAAAATCTGATTCTCGTACTGGCGATCCTCGATAGATTGAAAGACAAATTCCATTTAAATAAAGATAGTACAGTCATTGGATTATCTAAAACCAGCTTGAAAGGGAGAATTGATATTATCTCTAATGAACCTATCCTCATAGTTGACGGAAGTCATAACAGAGCAGGTTTCGTAGAGTTGTGCAGGACATTAAATGAATTGTATCCTGGAAGAAAATTCAGAATCTACATGTCATTATTTGCTGATAAAGACTGTATTGGAATTCTTGATCAGATAACCTGTCTTGCTGATGTTTTTTTTATCACGGAAGTGAAAAATAAAAGAGGTTTTTGTACAGATATGATAAGTGAGTATTTAAAGTTAATTAATTTTAATTTTCACATTTTAGATGTTGAGAATGCAATTGAAAGATTTCTCTTTGAAAAACATGATTCTCTTGCAACAGGAAGCTTATATTTTGCAGGAGAAATTCTTAAAGAGTTGACTAAATAGAGCATTAGTGATAACTCTTATTCTATGGAAAAAAAGAACGATTTTGAAACAGTTATGACCAAACTGAATAAAATAGTCGAGAAACTTGAAGATTCGTCGATTAAACTTGAAAAATCAATAGAGTTATATGAAGAAGGAATGATATTGATAAAGACTGCTGAAAAATATTTGAAGGAAGCTGAGAGGAAAATTAAAATTATCACTGAAAAAGATGAAATTGAAGATTTTAAATAATTATGAATATTCTCAATTCTCTGGAATCTAACAAAGAGAAAATTGAAAGGTGGATTGAAGTATATCTTCCTCCTGAAGATGAATTTCCTTCTCTAATACACAGAGCGATGAGATATTCGACTCTGTCAGGAGGTAAGAGATTACGGGCTTATCTTGCTCTTGAAGCTAACAGAATTGTAAATGGAAAAGAAGAGGATGTTCTGCCTGTTGCAGCTTCTATTGAGATGCTACATGCATACAGTTTAATTCATGATGATCTTCCGGCAATGGATGATGATGATCTTAGAAGAGGAAGGGCAACTTCCCATAAGAAATTTGGGGAAGATATTGCTATTCTCGCAGGAGATGCTCTTTGTACGTTTGCCTGGCAGTTAATTGCAGACAGATTACCGCCTGATAAAGCTATTGAAGTGATAAAAATTCTCGGCAGAGCTGTTGGCACAGAAGGTATGATCGGAGGACAAGTTGCCGATATGCACTGGCAGGATTGGGATTTAAAAGATTCTAAAATGATAAGATATATACACAGCAGAAAAACAGCTGCTCTGATTTCAGCAAGTATTGTCTGTGGAGGGATTACAGGTGATGCTGATAACAGAGAACTTGAAATATTTAAAAAAGGCGGATTTTATCTCGGAATGGAATTTCAAATAGTTGATGATCTGCTCGATGAAACAGGAGATGAGGAGAAGGTTGGTAAAAAATTAAGGAAAGATATCAAAGAAGATAAACTTACATATCCAGGATTATATGGAATAGACAGTTCAAGGATTTATGCGAAGAAATATGCTGAGAAAGCAATGAATGAATTTTTGAAACTTGAGGATAAAGCCCGATATTTTGTAGAATTAGCAAAATATATTCTAACAAGGGAATATTGATATGATTCCAAGAAACGGTATGTCATTAGCTCTTGTCACATTACTGTCAGGAGCTATTGTTCAGGCTCTTAAAGTTATAATTGGTTCTTTTAAAGATT
>CBDUTX010000297.1:0-3323 GCA_965370235.1 uncultured Desulfuromonadaceae bacterium
CATCAGGATTTTGAAATAATACTATTTTGGCACATTAATTGCTTAATAATATAGTAATTCTCTTTGTGCACATGGGAAGGAGTTGTACAGCTCAAAATGATGTTAGTTGAAAGTAAAAAAACTTAAAAAAGGAGTAAAAATCATGACTTTCGAACCTGAAATTAAAATTCTTTCTAATGAAAGTGACAAGAGACCAAATAGAAATTTATCTCCAGGTCCAAATATTAAGTTTAATCCTTATACATGTTGCTGGGGTTTTGCTTGTATTGAATAAAAAGGGGGGGTACATCCCCCCTAATTTTTGTTAAAAACACTAAATTTTATTAAAAATAAATAAGTATTATTAACTATATAAAATACCATATTCTAGTGGAATAAGGAGGATTGATGAATTGCTATCCGTTGGTAAAATCAGATGTATCTATTAGAAGAATTAATACATCTTTTACTAAAATTAGAGAAGCTGTATCGATTGAAAATGATTTCAGATTCTCTTTTAATAAATCAGCAGAAGAAGTAATTGTTAGATGCACAGGTGAAAAAGAAGTTAATGAGATAACTAATGACTTATCAAAATCATTTGTGGGCTACAAAAATGAAATATGTAAAAAAGTGAATAATATATTAAAATTTTTAGAATCAAATAACATTATTGTTTTAAGTAAAACAAAAGAAAAAATAATAAAAATTCCAGATATTGTAAATACTAAATTTCCCTTAATGTCTCTTCAAATTGAAATAATAAAAAGATGTAATTTAAAATGTGTTCATTGTTATGCTTTTGAGGAAAAAATTCAACAAGATATTCCTATAGAATTATTATATTCAATTATCGATCAATTTGCAAATTTAGGTGGATTATATATTTCATTTAGTGGAGGTGAGCCTTTACTAAGAAATGATATATTTGATATTCTTAAATATAGTCAGTTAAAACCACTTAATGTTGGTTTATTAACTAATGGAACTTTGATTGATCAGGATGTTGCAGATAAAATTGCAGATATTGGAATAAATGTTGTTCAGATAAGTCTTGATGGATCATGTCCTAAAATTCATGACACTTACAGAAATTATAAAGGAGCTTTTGATTTAACTGTTAGCGCTATTGATTATTTAGTTAATAAAAATGTAAAAGTAGAGATATCAACAGTCATTAATAAAATGAATAAAGATGATTTCATAAAATTAGTTGAATTTTGTAAAAACAGATGGAATATAATTCCAGGATACAGTGCTCAAACTGCAAAAGGAAGAGCTTTGAAAGATGGTAAAAAATATGCATTAGAAAGAATTGAATATTTACAAAAAAAAGTTGAATATGAAAAATATCTGTTAAATTTGGATAATAAAAATACTTTTGAATTTGAAGTACCTGAAAAATTTCCGATGAAATTTTACCGTTGTGGAGCTGGAGTAAATTCTCTTCATATTATGAATAATGGTGAAGTAAAAGCTTGCTTGGATTTAGATTTTTCTTTTGGAAATATCAAAACTGAGAGTCTTTATAATATCTGGGAAACAACAAATCCGAATTTAAAAAAGATTAGGAATTCTTGTTTAGAAAAAGTAAAAGTTTGCAAAAATTGTCAACATTTAAAATATTGCAAAGGTGGTTGCATGGCTGAAGCATTTAAATATTGGGGAGATATAAGATCACCAGATATAAATCGTTGTTTATACTATGATATGATTAAAAATAACATTAAAACTAATACAATTCCCCAGAAAGAAATAGATTATAAGGTTTGTAAATTTTAAATAATAGTGTTTATGAATCATGAAAGGAAACCTTACAGTAGGAGGATTAATATAGTTTTTCTCATTTGTATGCTATTTATTTGAACCAAATAATATATTTGTTGATATTAATCTCAATATTTAATAATTACTTGTTTTAGCTGAAAGAATGTTAAAATTTATGAACAAAAAACTAGAAATAATAAAGTGTAAAAATTCAATAATTTATATTAGAAATAAAAGTTGAATTTTTTTAATAATTATAACTTCTCTATTTAAATGAATTTGTTCTAAAATCAGTAAATCTATATATTCATACAGGAGAAAAAGAGGCTACAATCTGATATGATGGAGCAGGTATAACAACATTGGTTAATTTACTTATGAAATTTTAAGATTATTGAGAAAAGAATATTTTAAAATAAGTATTAAATGAAAAACCAATGGAATATATCAAAATCAGCAAAAGATCTTAAGACAAGCCGTGTTAGATTATATAAAATTATAAAGAAGAATAATTTAACTCAATAAAGTCTATTACTCCCATAAGCATTTCTGTAAAATTTCATTACATTGTAAAAAATCAATACAATTATATGTATTTCCCATAAAATCATACTTTACATTAAAATTAGATAGAAATTTACAATAAAGTGTAATGAGTTATTACACTTTTATAAAGTAAAAAATACTTATTGTCTCTATTCCAAATATAAGAGAAGACTTTATCCACTAATGGACACGAATTGACACGAAAGAATAAAACACAAATGATAAAATCAATTTGTTTCACAAAATAATTTTATCAGTTTATAATTAACACAAAGATAAAAATTTTATATTTTAACTTGAAATTTGTTACTTGCCACTTCTAACTTGAAACTTGTTACATATTATTTCAAAAATCAGTTGATTTTTGAAATAATAGTATTTTGGCACATTAATTGCTTAATAATATAGTAATTCTTTTTGAGCTCATGAGAAGGAGTTGTACAACTTTAGTGCTGTTAGTTTAGTTTAATTCTTAAAAAGGAGTTAAAAATGTCTTTTAATCCAGAGATAACATGCATTGAAGAATTTGAAGTTGAATCAAAAGCATCCCCAAATGGACCAGGACAACCAAAATTTCCACATGCACTACCCATTCCATTAGCTAGTGATGATTGTCAACCACCAAGTGGTGGTTGTTATTGCAATCCTTATCATTGTGTTTAATGCTTTCCAGAGGAGTTTTTCTCCTCTGGTTATTATAATATTTTTAATGGAACATATTTCTCAATAAAATCTCTCTTTTTTTAAAACTTTCTGTAATATTTCAATACATTGTAAATATTTGATACAATTATATATATCTCTCATAAAAGCATACTTTATATTTATCTAATATGAGATTTCATAAAAATTGTAATGAATCAGGACAAAATAAAGTTAAAAACTTGTCTGCTGCGAGCAGGTTGATTATTACAAATCAATTAAATTTGCTTCATTTACGTGAAAATATTTACATATTATTTCAAAAATCAGTTGATTTTTGAAAAAATAGTATTTTGGCATGTTAATTGCTTAATTAAATAGTAATTCTC
>CBDUTX010000298.1:0-3300 GCA_965370235.1 uncultured Desulfuromonadaceae bacterium
TATCATGATTTTTACAAGTAGTGATAGAGCTTCAATTTGATTGGTATCTGACTCAAGAATTTGAAGAAGATACATCTCGATGGATTCCGATGATGTTGGGAATAATTTGAATAATTCACAAAGATAAAAAATAGCTTTTTCAAAATTATTCTTTTTTATATTTATCTCAGATGCAAGAATTAGACTTCTTTCATCGGGAGATTGTAAAATCAACTCCAATTTTTCTAAAGCCCAGTTAAAATATTTTTCCTTATCTGAGAAAAAATCCAATTCTTCTGAAGCTTCTTTGTACTTCTTTTCCTGTATTAAATTATCAATGAATCTTTTTCTTGCTTCTAAATTCTTTTTATCTGATTTCAATATCTTTCTATAGTATTTTGAAGCTTTTTCTTTTGCTATATCAGCCCTTTTTAAAAGTTCAAGAGCTTTTTCCTGCTTATTTGTTGTTGTGTAAAGGTTGAAAAGATAATCTAATGTTTTTTCTGTAAGAGAAGATTCTTTTGAAGAAAGAATTTTTATTATCTTTTCAGATGAATCCCTGTTGATTTGGATAGCTTTATTAAATGACTCCAATGCCTGATTATCCTTATTTATTTCAAGAAGAAACTTTCCGAAATGAATGTGAGGTAGGGATGTTTGATAATCATGCCTTGCTAACCAGAAAAATGTTTTATGAATAATTCCTTTGGTTTCAGGGAATTCACTGAATACCTCTTCAAGCTTTTCAATTCCTTTTTCCTTATCTATAAAAATTGTTAACATTGCAATGGAAATAAGGAGATTTTCTCTTTTCTTTTTCTGATCTGTGTCCTTTGGAAAATTTTTAAGATGGGATGTTTTTAATTGGATTTCTTTATGAATAATATCTTCTTTTGTTTCTTTGAAGTATTCGGATTCTTTGTCAAAATTTTCATTTTCGATATATAGATTTGCCAAAATTATTGCCACATTAGGATCTCTGCTGCCCAGATAGTACCCATCTTATGTTCTTTCAATTGTATTTGTAATGTTCTCTGAAGCAAGCATATGAGCATTTGATAATGTTCTGTGAGCTTCTAAACCAAGATCCATTTTCGCCTGAAGACGCCCTAACTCGAGATAAAGGGAATAATCCTCTTTATTTTTCGATTCTTTTACAAGAAAGGAGAGAGCTTTATTCTCTTCGCCTGAATTTTCTAATTCATGAGCTTTTTCAATAATTTTCTTTACATCTCTTCCCAGTATAAATTCAAACATGATAAATATAATACACTTATTTAAAAACTTTGGTCAAGCTTTAAGAGAATTCCTTAATATTTTTGTTGAAAACTACAATAAATATTTCTTGAAAGGATATTTTTTAGAATATATAATCTTTGTCAAAAATAATCAAAAGGAGGTATAATGAAACCTTATGTTAATGAATCTGATTGTATAGCCTGTGGAGTCTGTGAGGATGTCTGTCCGGCAGATCCAAAAGTCTTTGAAATTGAAGATGTTGCAAAGGTTATTAATCCTGATGCCTGTACAGGCTGTATGGAATGTGTAAATAATTGTCCTGTAAGCTGCATAGAAGTAAAGTAAACATTTTATAGAAATATACTTTATTACATTAAAGGGGTTGAAATGTACCCCTTTTTTTATTGATAAAAAATATACAAAAAATATGTACTTCTTTTCAAAAAGATATATATTATTTAAAATAAAAGCAGATCTTTTCAAGGAGAATTAAATGAATTTTCTAAATTTGATTTTAATGTTGATATTCTCAGCAACAGAGATAACAGATGCTGTTGTTGTTGATCCTGAAACTTATATACTTCACCCGAGAGACAGGATGCAGCTTGTGATTACAGGTTCACAGTCAATGGTTCAGGATCTTGTTGTCAACAGTGACGGTACTATGATAATTACAGCAGGAATTCAACCTTCTATGATGTCCGGTTCAATCTCACCACAGGGGGAAATGCCCGGAGATGCTTTAACGACAACCCTGGATGAAGCTGCGGGAATGCCCCTTGGAGTTGTCTATGCAGACGGAAAAACTTTAAGCGAAGTTGAAGCTGAAGTAAGAAGGATTGTAAATAAATATTATAACTATGTAGATGTGAAACTTGTAATGGTAAGACCGAGACGTTTTGTTATAGAAGTGACAGGAGAAGTGAGAAATTCTGTTCCACTTGAAGTCAATCAATTCACAAGTGTTTCGGTTGTATTTGGTAGTAGTGGAATAATAAAATTATCATCAAATGCATCTTTGAGAAGGATACAGATAAAACATCCCGATGGAAGTATAGATACTGTTGATTATGTGAAGTTTCTCTTGACCGGTGATCACCAATATAATGCTTTGTTCAGGGGAGAGGGTGATCTGCTGCATTTTCCTAAAATTGATTCAACATGTGTTATCAGAGGAGCAGTTTCAGGATTGAGATCTACCCAAGTCCATGTTCGACGCGATTCGGCTTCTTCAATAACGGTAACCGAAGTGGTTTATGAGTTCCTACCCGGTGAATCCGTAAAGGATATTTTTGATTTTGCCGGAGATTTTCTTCCCTGGGCTGATAAGGAAAATATTTATCTCATCAGAGGAGGAAGAAGTTATCCGATAAATTATGAAGACAGCCTTTTTTTAATGGATTTTGCACTTCATAGCGGTGATACAATAATTGTTCCTGAGACAAGGAATAATGTACTTATAGTCGGTGGAGTTAATTCACCGGGGAATTATATTTATATGCCAATGAAAACTGCTTTTGAATATGTAAATATGGCTGGTGGTGTTGATGACAGAGGAATGATTGATAAAGTAATTGTGTATTCACCAAATGGAGAGATCAGAGGAACAGGATTAAATGTGATAATTGAAAGGGGGGACATGGTGGATGTCCCGAAAGTTACTCTGAAGTGGTGGCAGGATTATGTAACAATACTCGGAGCTGTATCGGGTATTGTAGCAATATATGTTGCTGTAACAAAGTAGTTAGGCTCTGGAGGGGAGAAACATGGCGAAATTAATTGGAAAAGCTGTTATAGCCCAGGGAGGGGGACCAACGGTTGTAATCAATCAATCTCTTGCAGGAGTTGTCTTTCAGGTAAGACAACATTCACATATTTCACAACTCTATGGTGCTATTCATGGAGTAAGAGGTATTATTGATGAGAAATTCATGGACCTTGAAAAAATTTCCTCAAGAAATATGGAAGATGTGGCAAGAACTCCGGGAGCTGCTCTAGGGAGTACAAGGGATAAACCCGATGAAGAATACTGTGAGAAGATTTTTAAAGTTTTTAAAAAACACGATATAAGATATTTTTTCT
>CBDUTX010000299.1:0-3288 GCA_965370235.1 uncultured Desulfuromonadaceae bacterium
AAGATTTTATCATCCTTGTTTATCTGTGGGTTGGGAGGAATCCTGTTGATCCTGTTAATCCTGTCAAATATACTTCTGGATGGTGTTCGGCTCAGTGTTAAAGTTGATGAGAGATTTTTACAAAGTAAAAAGATTTCATCATTTCTTTTTTTTCAGTGTTAATCTGTGTTTTTCCGTGGCAAAAAATCTTATGTTGGGCTAGGTATTTCTTATCTGAAATAAATCAAAGAAATACGGTGTGTGGATCCAAGTTGCTGATGACTCATAAAAGCATAATCAAACATTATCGATTTATACTGCAGGGCACCACCTGCAGTAAGATGTCCGAAATTACTACCAGCTCTTAAGAAAAATTTTTCCTTTACTGATAATTCCACTCCGAGATGATTATCAAAACTTAGTTCTGAAATATTCCATTGAGATGCTATTTCTCTTCCTTCAAAATACACATCGAATTCAATACCAACCGAAAGCATTGTGTTTTCCCAGGAAAGAGGAGCTTTAACAATTACTCCTGTTTTCATCGAAGGATATACTATTTCACTTGTTCCTGTGCTCCACGATAAATAAGTTGTAGTAGCATTTTTTAAAACAGCTGCAAAATTAAAGTATTTAGCAAGATAGTAAAGACCAATATCAGTACCTACTCCGTAAGATGAATAATCTCCAATCTTTCTGTAAATTCCTTTTACTCCAACTCCCCACGAAAGATTTTCTCTCAATGTATGAGCATAACTTAAAAAAAGAAGATAATCATCATCGCTGAAATATGAAACTCTATCATAATCAAGCCATTCTCCAGGATCTAAAATACCATTGTTTTCTCCAGGATCATTTGTATTTGGCAATCCATCTTCACCATAGTCTCTGAGTGCATTGATAGTATTGGGAATTCCTGAAATTCCAAGATGAATTAATCCAAAACCAAGTGCTCTATTCTCTTCCGGAAGTAATATTCCAAAACCGTTATAACTTGCATTCCCCGAAAAAATAGAAGAATGAGTTACAGATATTGACTTTTTTGAATAAATCATTGCCGCAGGATTTGAATAAAATGTATGAGAACCGGTTATTGATGCTTCAATTCCACCCATTGAAAGTGCTTGAGAACCGTAACCAAGTGATAAAAACTCACCTGCATATTTTGTAGCACCAAGTAAAACAGGTAGTATTAATAAATATATAGAAAATCTAATTTTATTCAAATTTATAAATCTCTTCCTGCAGAGAACATCGCCTTGATTCTGCCCCATGTTGCAGGATTTACTGCTGATGCAGGCGCTTCTCTATTCTCCCTTCCGGGAGTAGGAGTACAGGTTATATAATCACCAGGTTGCGGAGATAAAACTCCTTCAGGAAATAAACCCAGGGAATAACCTGAAGGTACACCTGTTGATGTTCCTGTTCCGCCCCATTTAACATTCGATATTATATCACCGTTAGAATTTAAAAGTGATAATTCTCCAACTTCACTATTAATGTCAATGGATACATTGTACTCAATTATTATTACACTTGGTATTAAAATAGAATCCCAGTGAGATGCAAATCTTGAACTGTCAGCTACGAGGATTATCCTCTGATGAGGAGAAAGACTAATGGAAAAAGTAAAAATGTTTCCATTTTTATCTTCAAGTTTCCATCCGTTAAGACTTATTTGATCAGATGAAAAATTCAATATTTCAATCCATTGATCATTCTTATTCCAGCCTGAATAATCAGGAATTTTATAGTAAACTTCGTTCAAATGAACTTTACCCAATAAACAAACAGGTAATAATAGTATAATTAGTATTATATATACATAGCTTTTCACAATTATAAAAATAACAGAAATTCATTTATCTGTCAATAACAAATTTTAAAATTTATACTTAATATTTGAATTTATCAATATTTACATAGATATCTATAAAGAAAATAAATCCGACAAATTATTAATAATAAGTAATATGTGTTTGTATTTACTGATTGTTTTAACCTTGCTAAATTTTAGAAATATTTTATCTTTAAAATAAAAGGAGAAAATTATGTATGATGTTATTATAATCGGAGGTGGACCTGCTGGATATACAGCAGGTCTTTACAATGCAAGAGCAGAGCTTTCAACTTTGATTCTTGAAGGGGATCTTCCGGGTGGCAGAATATCTCTGACCGATATAGTTGAGAATTATCCGGGCATTTCTGAACCGATCTCAGGATATGATCTTTCACAGATAATGAGAGACCAGGCAGAAAAAGCCGGGGCAGAACTTAAAATGGACAGTGTTAAAACAATCGATAAAGAAAAAGATCTTTTCAATATTAAAACATTTTCAGATATAACTTATCAAGGGCTTTCTGTGATCATAGCTACAGGAACAACTGATAAAAAACTTTCGATTCCGGGAGAAAAGAAATATACAGGTCGTGGAGTTTCCTATTGTGCAACATGCGATGGACCGTTTTTCAAAGATAAAAAAGTTGCTGTGATAGGTGGAGGTGACTCAGCAGTTAAAGAAGCTCTCTTTCTGACAAATCTTGCTAAATCAGTATCTGTTATTCATAGAAGGAATAAATTGCGCGCTGAAAAAGTAATACAGACAAAAGCTTTTTCAAAGAAGAATATGAACTTCATCTGGGATTCGGTTGTTGAAAAGATAGATGGAGACAATAAAGTTGAAAAATTGATAATAAAAAATGTCAAAACCGGAGAGATTTCTAAGGTTGATTTTGATGGTGTTTTTGTTCTCATTGGTTCAATTCCAAATACTAATTTCATTAAAAATCTTCAGATAACAAATGAAAAAGGTTTTATAAAAGCAAATGATGTAATGGAGACTTCCATTAAAGGATTGTTTGCAGCAGGAGATGTCATATCTAAAATCTTCAGACAGGTGACAACTGCAGTTGGAGATGGTTCTCTTGCAGCATATTCATCACAGGAATATATTGAGAGCTTAAAGTAATATTTCTTATATTGGTATGAGTGGTGCTTTGTGTCTTAGTTCCTTTATGTGAAAATACAAGCCCCGACCCTAATCATATTAGTTGATGAGAGATTTTTACACAGTAAAAAGATTTCATCATTTCTTATATTTCTGTGTTTTCCGCCTGCCTGTGCGTTGCACGCAGACAGGTGTTTATCTGTGGCAAAAACTCTTATATTGGGTGGTGAGGTGCTGGGTTCTGTACCTAAGCGTCTTTGTGTGAAAATATTAAACGATATCACGTGATTTAACTTATGAAAAATGCAAAAATGCAAGCCCCGACCCTCTAAGTTCTTTCGACATGACTTATCGGTTCACC
>CBDUTX010000300.1:0-3279 GCA_965370235.1 uncultured Desulfuromonadaceae bacterium
CAAAAAAAAAGGACAGCTTAAAAAGCTGTCCCCATCTTCATTTCTAAATTTTTAATTAATCAGGAGGCCAGAGATTCAATAAGTGTTTGTTATTACCCGGATCTTCCCAGAGTAAAGGAGTCCCGTCTTCTCCAAATGCGATCAGGCAATATTTAGGAGGAGCCATGTAAAGAGAGACTTCTCCGGGTTTTCCGATCTGTTGTGCAATCCAGGTAGTATCACTGTCATCTTCTTTTGATATGTATGAAGGTTTAAAACTGCTCTCAGGATATTCCCACATAGAATAAATGATATATGGTCTTTCTACTTCAAGACTGTCTCTTGAAACCGGTTCTCTTCTTCTTCTTGTCGTAACAGGGAGATCAGGAGGATTTTGCCATATATATTTTATTGTGATTTCTCCGATATTATCCATATTTTCAGGAAGTTCAGGAAGATGAGCTAACAGATAATCCGCAATTGTGTAATTGAACAACCAGCTTATAAATTCAGTTTCATCTTCAGGTGGAATGGTATCACTATACACTAATCCGATATTCTCATTATATACAAAAACAAGGGAAGGTGTTCTCTCTTCGCTTTCCCATGCTTCATATTTAATTTTCATATCGGCAGGATTGATAGATATAATTATCGTATCATCCATAAAATGCGGTATTCCTTCAGAACCTGACTTTTCCCATAGATCTATTATCTCCTGAGAAGAGACAAAAAACCATTGTCCCCCTTCAACACTATCCCAAACTATATTCATATCAAGAATATTCTCAACAAGGGAAGATTCAGCAAAAAAGACATTCAGAGCTGCATTTCCATCACCAAATGGATTAATTATCTCACGAAACATTTGATTTTCAATATCATCTTTAGTCTTAGGATATAGAATTTCATAACTCCAGCTATTTCTTTCCTGATCCCATTTAACATCAGAATTTTGAAAAATATAGCATTCTATAGCTGCTCTAACTGAATATAAATTTGTCCTTGATTGACGGTATTTAAGTTCTTCCTTCATTGCTTTTTGCTGGGGAAGAACTACAATAACAACTAAAATTACTACAAGTAAAACTATTATCAGATCAAGCAGAATTTTTAGGGTTTTATTCATCTCTCCTCCTCATTTACTCCCCAATTATATCAGCTAATAAAGTCGCATTGAAATTTTATTAAATCACAAAATATAAAAACCAGTCAATGTTTTTTATATTATTCTTTTAAAAAAACAACTATGTTAATAATTTTGTTATTCAACAAAATTAATTGGTATTACTGTTGTTGACTGCACCGGAATACCATTTTCAGTAGCCGGTGTGAATTTTGCACCCATCGCAGCATTTCTCGCTTCATTATCTGCAAGAGGATTTCCCGAAGATCCAACAATTTCAGAAGAAATAACCGATCCATCAGAACCTATGGTCACTCTTACAAAAGCTCTTGTAATGCCCATACCGCGTGCAGCTTCAGGAACTCTGGCTTGAGGAAGGTTTATCGCCTGAGGATTTGTCCTGACTGTTTCAGTAGGTTCTGTGGTCTCTTCCGGAATTGTAGCTGTTTCTTCAACCGTAGTATCTTCAGTGGAAACCGCTGTTGTTGTTGTTGTTGTTTCTTCTGTGGTTTCCGGAATTTCTTCAGTCGTTGAAATTGTCGTCTCTTCTGTAGTAGTATCTTCAGCTATTACAGAACCTTCTGAACCGGTTGCTACTGCTTCTTCTAAAAGAGCGCCTGTTGAAGCAAGTTCAATGAGTTCTTCTTCTTCTATCAGTGCATCTTCAGCTGTAGTGTCAACTTCTGCAACTTCAATTGTATCTACTTCAACTTCTTCCGATACTGTATCTTCAACTATAGTGTCGACTTCTGCAATTTCAAGTGTATCAATACTATCAAGACTTTCAGGACCTGCTGCCACTGTAATTTCTCCAGAAGAACCAGATGGTATATAGATTTCCTGCAAATTGAAAGCAACAAGCTTAATATCAACAGGTTCTCCTCTATATATATTTTCAACTGCATTGACCTCAGATTGAACAAATAATAAAGTAAATGGCTGCTGATCGAGCAGATTCTTTTGAAAATTATTCCAGGCTATTTTAGCTTCTCTTCTGTCCAATGTAGCTGTAGCAGCATCAAGAAGAGAGTCAATAATATTGGAAGAATACATAGCTAAATTCAGCCTTCCTTCAGAACCGAATATTTCTTTCGGATGAATTGTCCACTCACCGACAAGGGCATAGTCAAGAACATATCCTGAAATTTCACCTTGAGCAAGTTTTTCCTTTACTTCATCCAGATCGGGAATAACAAGTGTCGAACAGACAATGCCAACTTTAGAAAGGTGGTTTGCAATTTTGTTTAAAATGTATTCACCTGATCTGTCAAAAGACACAAGCTTTAAAACAATTACCTCACCTTCATGCTTCCTGGCAAAAATAGACCCCACTGCAACAGTATCAATCTCAGGTCTCATCCTTCCCCTTACTTCAACCGTGTCAATTCTCCATTCTGTATAAAGCAATTCTCTATCTTTCAAACCCAGTGAATCTAAAATTGAATTTGCCAGAAGAACATCATAAATGACAGGATTTAAAGTGGAATCATAAGCCCAAAAATGAGGAGAAAGAGGTGAAGCAGGAACTCTACCCTCTCCCTTCAACAATTCATCAACTAATCTTTCCCTGTCTATAGAAAGAGTAAGAGCGTATCTGAATCTTGAATTATCAAGTGGAGATTTATCTGTTATCCAACCTATCGAGTAATACCTGTTCCCTGCATTGTCAACCTGAAGGTTTATATTTTCAATATCTGATAATCTATTGACAAACGAAGGAAATACATTTAAAGCACCGTTGATTTTTTTTGTCTCAAGAGCCCGAACCATTTCACTGGATGAATTGAAAAATTTGAATACAATACTGTCTATTGGAGGTTGATCTCTGTAATAATCTTCATAAGATATTAAGATAATTTCATCACCTGAAACTGAAAGGAGTTTGAATGGACCATTACTGATAGTGTTTTCAAAGTTCCTCCCGAATTCACTGTTTAAAAAAGCTTCCCATGTATTAACATCAGCTAATATATGTTCAGGAAGAGGATATATATCACTGTCAAATAATTCCGTTGAATATGGTTCGGTAAAATTAACTTTTACACTATATTTACCTAGTATTTCAACAGATGATATCTTTTCAAAGAACATCCTGAAAGGAGTTTCAATCTCCGGATTATTGAGGATAAAATCAAAAGTAAATTTTACATCTTCTGCTGTAAACTCTTCCCCAT
>CBDUTX010000301.1:0-3278 GCA_965370235.1 uncultured Desulfuromonadaceae bacterium
CCAATATGAAGAGGATAAGAAGGATTTTCTCTGTTTATTCCAAATTGATAATCATGACCACCATCACCAAATACAATATCATAATCATCTGCTACATTAATACTATTTGTGGATGTACCTTTACCAAAACCATAAGAATAATCACCTGAAACATTTACATATTCTCCAAAACCATAAGAATGATTACCTGAAACATTTACATATGCTCCACCAGCTATTGTTGAATAACTACCAGAGCTTATGTTGTTCCATCCTCCCGCGACTATTGAAATATAACCAGAGCTGGTGTTTTCTTTTCCTCCTCCGACTGTTGAATTATGACCAGAACTGGTGTTATGATCTCCTCCTCCAACTGTTGAAGAATTACCAGAGCTGCTGTTAATACGTCCTCCTCCGACTGTTGCACCCCATTCAGAGCTGGTGTTTCCATATCCTCCTCCGACTGTACAAAAAAAATAATTTTGTCCTGATGTTCCTGTAGTACAGGCAGCACCAAGATTTACATGAGTATTTCTAGTATAACCATATAGAATATTCCCAAACATTGAAAGTCCGTATTGTGCTGATGGATATAAAACATTATCTGTTATTGTCCAGTCATTGTCAGGTGTCCCATTTAAAACATAATCTGCAGTGTCTGAATAGAGAGCTCTTACTGAATAAGCAGTACTGACAATCTTTTTCCTCGGTGAAAGTACTTCTGAACCGACTGTTGTCTGTAACCATAATGGAATTCCTGTAAAATCATCCGGATCAAGTGGATTTGTACTGCCTAAAATTACATTAAATATTCCATTCTCTACTTGTACACTATTATGAGTTTCAGTCCAGAAAGCAGTTCCACCGGTTTCAGATGTAAATAAATTAAAAACCATATTAAGATTTCCTGTAACCGGTGTTGTATCAGATGCCAAAATCAGATATCCCTGATAATTCATCTCGGTTGGAACATTTTTCCCATCAATCGGAGATACTCTTATATCAGATATGATATCAGGTCTTTCTGTCCTACTTTCAGAAATATTACTTCTTTCATTAGCTGTTCCAATTATCATCGATACTATCAATGTGATAACTGATACTGATTTCATTATTACTGTAAACATTTTTTTCTCCTTTTTTTATTCTTAGTTTCTTTATAACTTAGAATGTGGCATTAAATATTCCTATCTTGTTACAATTAATTTTTTTGTTGAAGAAAAATCATTTGCATTCATTCTCAGAAAATAGATACCTGATGAATAATCCCTTACATTTGCATCAAATTCATAATAACCGGGTTTCATTGTTTCATTAACCAGATTTACAACCTCTCGTCCTGAAATATCATATAAAGAAATATTTACATAAGTTTCAAGGGGTATTGCAAATTTGATTGTAGTCATATTATTACAGGGATTGGGATAATTTCCTGAAAGACTGAATACTACAGGTAGATTTATAATATTAACCAATTGATTTTCTTCCACACCAACTGTAGTACCAAGATTTATATGAAGTATTCCGGCTGTTTCAATATATGTTGAACTGGTACTTCTTCCAGTAATAGTTTGTCCTGTTGCATCTGTCACTATATAAGTAACACTTGTTGACCTGTCTCCTGAGCAGTTAATTGAACTTTTCAGGAGACTGTAAGTCTGAGCTATCATTGATACTGACAGCATTAATATTGATATTGATATTAATATTTTTTTCATCTTTCCTCCCAAAAAGGGGATGAAATCATCCCCTTTAAGCATAATATATTTACTTAACAACTCGCATATTCTCGGTATTCACACCATCAGGAGTGACAATACGAATAAGATAGAATCCACTTGATAGATTTTCATTATTTATCGTAAGACTGTGCTGTCCTGTCTGCACAACTGCATCTAACAGATTTTCGACCATTCTGCCTGAAGCATCGTATATCGAGATATTCACATGTCCTTCATTAACTACAGAATAAGACAGAGTTGCAAAATCCTTTGAGGGATTCGGTGAAAGTACAACCATTCCACCTGAAACCTCGACAGGTGTCTCTTCAACACCGGAGCTCCAGCTCTGATCATCAAACCATATACTGTAAGTATTCGAATTATAGTTTGTCCATGCGATTATTGCATCTCCGGATGCATAGTTATATGCAATTGAAGGACCATAAGCATTACTTAAATTGGAAATATCATCATTTATTACAATTGAACCAGACCACGAAGTTGGATTTGCAATATCTCCTCTTTTATATCTCACTTCTTCCTCATTTGATGTTGCATCCCTTCTCGAAGCTCCAAAAAATGCAGTACTGTTATCATCAACCCATACATCTGGAAGGGTATTTATACCTGCACCTAACCAATCTAACCCTGTCCAGTTTGTACCATTATCTGTTGAATAGTAATTGTGTATTCTATAATAAGTACTTGGAATATCTGAAACAGTTGTCAGTAATACCCAGTTCTCATTTATATGAGAACCTGCAATTGAAGGTTGATATTCATCAATTCCATTATTATAAGGTGTTATGCTTTGATAACTCCATGATGAACCAAAATTAGTTGAATACCAACCTTTAACAGATTCATCATAAGTTCCTGGATAATTATTTGGATGCAGATGTGCAACTATCCAGAGTTTGCCACCTGATCCATGAGCAATTCTCGAATCATCAAAGTAGATATTATTAGATCCTGTTACTGAACGAACAAGCCTGTTCGGTCCAATAGGCCATGATGATACATTACATCCATTTGCTTTGGCATACATCACCCGTGTACTATCAAAAGAATTTGAAGGACCATATTGCTCAATCCATGTGGCACAGATATAAGCATAAGAATAAATTGATGCACAAATACTGTAATCTATAATTTTACCATCTACCCATCCTGATGAAGAACCAGAATTAATTTGAATATAACTATTTCCCGGAGCACTAACAGCAGCCCATGTCCGATATCCATGAGGAGACTGATATATAATATAAGATATAATCAAAGTATCATGACATTCAACTATTTTTGGGCAGGTTATTTGGACACCATTAGGAAATTCATGATCCCAGAATGTAGTCCATGTTAGTCCACCATCAATAGATCTTCTTATCAGTAAGTTATGTTTTCCGGAAATATAATATCCTGACATGCAGTAAATGTCTCCATTACTCAGTGATACTAAACTTGTTTCTCTTATACCATTTCTCGGATCAATTCTCACATCATCAAACCAACAGGGATTTAATGGTGAATTGTTATTTGAATTCTCTTCATTATTCTGATACATTATACTTACATTAC
>CBDUTX010000302.1:0-3264 GCA_965370235.1 uncultured Desulfuromonadaceae bacterium
AAGGAATGCTTTCTGAAAAATAACTTTTGTTTTCAAACAATCCTCTATATCCATATGCTCCAAGAACCTGGAATATTCTCAACACTACAAAGTCATAATAATATTTTTTAAATAAATCTATATCGAGATCAATTAGACTTGATACGTTAGAAAGATAATACTCGAGAAGATCTTCTCTTATTTTTTCCCCAAGATCTGCTTTTGATTGATATAGAATCGAAGCAATATCATACTGCAGAGCACCTCTTCTTCCTCCCTGATAGTCAATAAAATATAATTTATTATCTTTCAACATTATATTTCTCGATTGAAAATCTCTGTACATAAAATACTTATTATCAGCTTGTACAATGTATTCTGAAAACATTTTAAATTCATCATCCAGTTTTTTCTCATTGAATTTTAATCCTGAATAATTAAGAAAATAATACTTAAAATAATTTAGATCCCACATAATTGACTGTTTGTCAAAATCTGAAGTTGGATAACATATTGAAAAATCAATTTTATTAATACCTTTTAATTGAAATTTTGCAAGTTCTATCAATGCTTTTTTATACAAAGTTAAAGTATTTATGGAAATTTTGTTCTTTTTTTTCTCTTCATGTAAATAATTTAACAGAGTCTTATCACCAAGGTCTTCAATGAGATATGTATTATTATTCAGATTTTTTCGATATATTTTCGGGACATTCAAATTAAGTTTTTGAAAGTGTTCGGTTAATTTAATAAAAGCAATATTTTCCTCTCTATTTTGGTTGAATACACAAATTGCAGTTTTATTCTTGCTTTTAAATCTAAAATATTGTCTTGATGAACCTGATCCGGGAAATTTTTCAATTAATATTTGTTTTTCTTTTGACCATTTTTCAAAAAGTTCTGTACAAATATTTTTTCTATTCATAAATGTATTGTTTGAAATTCAATTTTATAAAGTTTAATTTACACATTACCAATATTTATCCAGCTATAAATTTCATTTTCCTGAAATCCTATTTTTTTTATTAAATTTAATGATTCCATATTATCTGTAACTACATATAGATATGGAATTTTTCCTGTTTTTCTCATTTTCTCTATTAGAGAAATTAAAACATCCTGTGCAAATCCCATTCTTCGATATTTCTTTTTTGTATATAGAAAACCAATTGAATAATTACTATGAAGAAGTCCCCAGGCTGCAGGCTCTCTATTCAGTTTTATCAATGCACTTGGTCCATCATCAATTCTCCATTTAATATAATCTAATGATGTTTTACCTCTGTGTTCCCACGTTTCATTAACTAATTGGGCATTACAAGATCTGAGTTCCCCAATATTATATTTTAACTTTGGTGTCTTTATATATTCAGGAAGAATATATCGGAATGCTTTTATAAATTTTAAAATATCCCTTTTCTGAGAAATATATTGGGCAATCCAGTATTCAATATTTGTAATTCTATGCTTTTCTTTTGGCAGAAAATTCAATATTTGTTCTAATTCTCCTTTATCACTTGAGCAAATAGTGTAAGAGGATCCATGATTGTTAAAGAGAAATGACTTGCCAATCTGCTTTACACACTTAAAACTTTCTCTTTCAAGAGTATAAATAAATTGAATATTTCTGTTAATATCTTCAGATAATATTTTTTTAATCTCTCCTCTATCTATCATATTCAACTTTCAGGATCAGAGTTTCCTTCCTGTTCATCACTTTGTTCTTCTTCGGTTACTTCTTTTTCAATATCCTTTTTTTCCATTTTATTCATTATGTCTTTTATTTTTTTTTCTTCCCACTGATGCCCTAAAACACCTTCCAAACCAAAAACAGAAAAAGCATGTGCTATCAATCCGACACCCCAACCGAGTAATGGCCAATAAAACCACCAAACACCTCTTGAAACAATAAAGTTCAAAACAAACAATCCTAAATTAACAATGAGATAAATAAAAATATGAGAATAAAAAGTTTTTATCTCCTGTACCCTGTCCTTTGCTCTTTGATAATTTTTTTCATGATTATCCATACTTAACTCCTTTTGTGATTTATCATTCAAATTCACTATTCATGTCTTCATTAGATATAATTAAATTGTACAGAAGTTCATGTTCTGTTATTCCAGGTTTGGAAATTCTACTTTCGGGAATATCAAGGTTATCAATAATGTAATTCCCATAGTATGAATTAATAGCAAGTTTTATAATTTCTCTTATTTCAAACGGGACATCTCCCTCAAAAACCTCCAAAACTTCTTTGTCGGTTAAAGTTAATACATATATATCGTTATTAAAAGGGAAAATATCCCATAACATATAGTACTTAACTGTACTTTCTTGTAATCCGGATTGTACTTCAAGGTATACTTCATCGGCACCAGTCAGACTTTTACATGCTTCGATAAGATAATTAGAAAGTTCTCCTTCTGTATATTCTTCCATTATATAACCTAAGATTCTATTGATATCCTCATCTTCTCTTACTTCTCTGAAACCATAATTATAAGTCTTTCCTCCTACAACCTTTATAAAGGCATATCCTTCATGCTGTATCTCTCTAATATCAAGTTCAGCATTGATATACTGAATTATTAATGTCAAAGGATCATCTAAAACATGAACCTGAACAAAACCTCCCGGACAGTATTTGCTTGGGTATGTGATTGAGCCTGTATTTATGCATAGAGCTCCTGAATTCTCATATCCTGATATCTCAATTCTCTCAAAAAAATGAGTGGTAGCTGAGAGAATCAGATCAGCTTTGTTTAAAATAATCATCTGTCTTTCATCAGACAGATAGTTTACCCATGAACCATCTCTTGAATGTGCACACACAATTATAATATCTTCCGGACCCTTATCGATATTATTTAGAGTTTCAAAAAGATAGTTTCTCGTATCCTCATTAAATGCAATACTATCTTCGGATGGTCTGTCTGAATAATGGAGCTGAATAAGATGCACAAAGATATCTCCCGAACTAATAACCGAATAATATTCACATCCATTAACTCTAATTATAGTTTTTGCATTAGCAAAAAGATCAACTGTTTCTAAAATCGGTGCACCTGCTCCCCAGTCATCCTGTCCCTCCCCATAGTACTCGTTTTCTCCATCTGCAACATTTGGGTAGAAGTTCGAATACCACCACTGGTTCTCTTTTAGAAATTTAAGAAAAGTGTTGTCCCAACCAATTTTTACATGATCCCCAAGACCAATAACAAAAATATCATCACTTTCAGATATCCATTCAACCATATTGTAAAATTCATCGCTGTCATAAGG
>CBDUTX010000303.1:0-3262 GCA_965370235.1 uncultured Desulfuromonadaceae bacterium
TTTCCTGTTCATTCTCGAAGGGAATGGTCAGGTTGTTAATGATAATAAATTGAATCTATTCATATTTATTGAATTAATAATCTGATTTTTGAAATACTCTGTGGTTTCCGTGGCAAATAATCTTATGTTTGGATGGGTAGTGCTGGGTTCTGCCTACCTGCCTCAGGCAAGTGACCTCTGTGGTTAATATTATTATTGGGTTTTATTAAATTTCAAATCAAGAAATTTATATATCTCCTCTTCCCTCTCCACATCGAACCAATTTATATCAGAACCTCTTCTCTCCATTCTTCTGAACCATGAATTCTGTCTTTTCGAAAAAGCAATTATCGCACTTCTTAAGTTCCTCTTCATATTCCTGTAATCAACTTCACCTGAGAGATACTTAACTATCCATTTATACTCCAATCCGAGTGATATAAGCCATTTTTCAGGGACACCTTCGGTCAATAATTTTTCAACTTCTTCGATCATACCTGCCTTCAAACGGTCTTCCAATCTGTCAGAAATCCTCTTTTTCTGAACTGATCTCGTGGCAGTAATACCAATAATAATTATTTTATACTGAGGAACGCTGTATTCAGGATATTCGGAATTCTCTCCAAATTTATCCATTTCAATCTTTCTTACAATTCTCCTCTTTGTATCTCCAGGTTCAAGAACAATTTTAGTTTTTTTTGCAACCTCAATTAGTTTATCAATATCCATATTTTCAAGATTATCTCTCAGTGCAAAATCCGGTTTCACTGCCGGGATTTCATATCTTTCAACAATGGAAGATATATATAATCCGGTACCACCACATATTATAGGAAACCTTAATCTGGAAAAAATCTTTTCAACAGATTCCATTGCAAAATATTGAAATTGTTTGAGAGAAAACCTTTCACCTGGTTTACATACATTGATTAAATGAACAGGAATATTATCATAACTTGACAAATCTTTCCCTGTACCGATGTCAAGTCTTCTGTAAACCTGTCTTGAATCAGCAGAGATAATCTCCCCGCCATACCGCTTTGCACATTTGACTGCTATTCCTGTTTTTCCTATTGCTGTAGGTCCAAGAATAATCAATAATTGAATAAGTTTATCAATATTATTATTCACATTATTCTTATGATAATTTTAGAGTTATCTGTTCTCTACAGGGTTATCCTCTTTAAAAATTCAAATACAAGATCTTCAACTTTTCTTGCACCGTTTTTAGCATTTTTTATTACATCTTCCTCATTAATATAGGACATCACTGAAGGATCATTTACATTTGTTATCACTGAAAAACCGAGAACATCCATCCCCATATGTGAAGCTGCTATCACCTCCGGGACTGTTGACATGCCAACAGCATCAGCTCCTAATGTTTTAAGCATTCTTGTTTCGGCTCCTGTTTCAAACGATGGACCCAACACTGCCGCATAAACACCAAAATGTAAATTCATTTTATTCAACCTGGCGATCTCATCAATTTTTCTGATGTACCTCGGACTGTAAGCATGTGCTAACATCGGGAATCTTACTCCAAATGTGTTGATGTTTGGTCCGGTAAGAGGATTGAAACCTAATAAATTGATATGATCTTCGATAACCATTACATCACCCGGAGTCATATTTTCATTCAAACCTCCTGCAGCATTTGTCACAATTAACAATTTAGCACCCAGCCAGCCGATCATCCTTATCGGGCGAACAACTTCAAGTGCATTGTATCCCTCGTACAGATGTAGTCTTCCTGTCATTATTGCTACTCTGTGATTTAAAAGGTTGCCAACATAAATCGATTGCTTATGTGATGGAGCAGAAGGAATTGAAATATACGGGATCTCTTTCATATCAACTTTCAAATCAATATCCATAGCTGATATAAAACTGTCACTTAAACCCGATCCGAGAACAATCAATATCTCAGGTTCTCCAGCTCCCCTCTCATCAATTAAATTTGCTCCTTCTTCGATCAATCTGTATTCTCTCTGTGCTCTTATATCCATTTTAATCACCTTCTTTTTTTATTTAACTACCAAGCTCACCAGCAGAAATAATGAAAATGCTGTCCGGTGAAGCAGCTTGTTTTCATTATCCTTTTTTTCTTTCATTAACCAAACTCACCAGCAGCAATAATGAAAATGCTGTCCGGTGAAGTGCTTTGTTTTCATTATCCTTTTTTTCTTTCATTAACCAAGCTCACCGGCAGAAATAATGAAAATGCTGTCCGGTGAAGCGCCTTGTTATGATATTATTTTCATTATTCTTTATTTATATTTATATTTTATTATAAAATGAAAGACTTGATCTGTACATAATGATATTTATCTTATATTTTTTATTTTAACAATTTCTCGAAATTGATTTTTCCTCTTGCTTTGTTATGTCATATTAATTGGGATTTATAAGTCAAGATAAATAATGTTAAACATGAAACGGGAATGTAAGTCTCAACCACCTCCGGAAGTACAATATCTGTATATGAATTCCCCTTTCCCTTTCACTCTGGGGCAAAGCCCCGGTTATGTCTTTCTATTCAACTATTTTACGTATTGAAAGAGGTGTTTTGTCTGACAAATAAGGATAATCTTCTATTAAACGAATGATGTCAGCTAAATCCTTCTGCCTCTTGCTCTTTCGCCGTTGTTCATCTGAATATGCCCAAATTTTACCCTGGAGTACATCTTCAATACTTGCAATTTTCATTTTATAACCCAGTACAGTTCGCATTTTTGCCCTGGAAATGAAATCCTGATACCTTGGATCAGTTTGAAGCTGTATTCTCAGATCAGATTTGTTACTACTTAAGTTTATACTATGGGAAAAACTCTCAATTTTAAAATGGACTTCAACTGCCTTGCAAGTTGCTTCAATGTCATCTGTAGCTACTACAATATCAAGATCAAGACTTACAACAGGTTCAGTATAGGCATTTACTGCAAGCCCTCCAATCACACAAAAGTCCACACTGGTCATTGATAGTGCATCAATGAAAATCTGAATAATATCTTCTTCACCATTAGATACTGCCCTGATGAATTCTTTTTCAGTCATTTAATCCCCTGCATTGCTATTAACTCAAACATTATTTGTTATCTATTTATATCATATTTTATTTTATTGTAATAATTATAAATTATCATTAATTATTGTGGTTACATCTTCTTTGAATTCTTCCGACTACACCAAGGCTACATCGAGACTAGGATGTGTTGCAATATTATGTATGGATGGGCATTTTTCTTATGAATTTAACTTCTAAAATCTTAAATCGTTAATA
>CBDUTX010000304.1:0-3259 GCA_965370235.1 uncultured Desulfuromonadaceae bacterium
ATCTTTGCCAAACCAATCTCAACCGAGGGAACTTCGATTGATATTGTTGAAATTCTAAAAGATCTTGTGAGCATTTATGATACACCAAAAATTAATATCAATGCTGCCAAAGAGAAAGTTATAATAACAGGAGATAAGAGTTATCTATACAGACTTTTTGATAACCTTATCGATAATGCAAAAAAAGCAATGGCAAAAACACTGATCATCTCAATTGATTATGAAAATGGAACAGTGTTAATATCTGTTAAAGATGACGGGCTTGGAATATCAAAAAAATATCTTGAAGATATTTTTAAACCTTATTTTTCTACTTCTCCTACAGGAACAGGACTTGGACTGTATATTGTAAAGAGGATAGTAACAGAATATAATGGAACGATTAATGTCAGAAGCGAGGAAAACAGAGGAACGGAATTCACTATAGTTTTTAGAACGTGAAATTAGTAGTCAACCAGGAGTAATTAAGTGAGCTTTAAAATTCTTCTTGTAGATGATGAGAGTTCTCAAAGAGAACTTTTATCAGGGGCATTAAAGAAAGAAGGATATGAAATTATTCAAGCTGATCAGTTGAATATAGCAAAAGAATTGTTTGAAACAAATCTTTTTGATCTTGTTATTACTGATCAAAAATTAAAAGATCCCCTTGGAGGATTAAAACTTCTTAAATTCTGTAAAAGTAAAAATCCTGAAATACCTGTTGTTTTGATCACTGCTTACGGTGATGTTGAAAATGCAGTTTCAGCAATGCGAAGCGGTGCATATTATTATCTTACAAAGCCGATTGAACTGGATGAACTTTTACTTGTATTGAAAAATGCCTTTGATTACCTTAATATTATCAGAGAGAACAGATTGCTTCAGGAAAAATATAAAAGCGATTTCAGTGAGTATCCGATTATTGCCCGGAGCAAGGAAATGAAATCAGTACTTTCTATAGTTGCAAGAGTAGCTCCATATCCTGTGTCAGTTCTAATATCCGGAGAAAGCGGAGTAGGTAAAGAAGTTGTAGCAAGGTTAATACATGACACATCCGGAAGGAAAGGAAATCCCTTTATTGCTGTTAATTGTTCTGCAATTCCAGAAACATTACTTGAAGCTGAACTCTTCGGATCCGAAAAAGGAGCATATACCGGTGCTGTCAATGCAAGAAAAGGAAGATTTGAATTGGCTGACGGAGGTACAATATTTCTCGATGAAATTGGTGAAATTTCTCCTGTTATTCAGGTTAAGCTGCTTAGAGTTATCTCTGAAAAAAATTTTGTAAGACTTGGGGGAGAAAAAACTGTTTCTGTAGATATAAGGATAATAGCTGCAACAAACAGAAATCTTAATAATGAAATAAAAGAGGGAAGATTTAGGGAGGATTTGTTTTATAGATTGAATGTTGTTTCAATATCCATACCACCTTTAAGAGAGAGAAGGGATGACATACTTCCGCTCACACAGAGAATAATGAAGACTCTAAGAAAAAATATTCCTGACAAGGAAGTTAAGGATATTTCCTGGGAAGCAAAAAAGCTACTTTTAAAATACAACTGGCCGGGTAATGTCCGAGAACTTGAAAATCTCCTTCACAGAGCTTTTGTTCTTTCCCGTAGTGAACTGATAGGGAAGGAGGATGTCGACCTGATAAAAGAAGAGGGAGAATTGTCATTAGAAAAAATTGAGAGAGAGCACATAGAGAGAGTTCTAAAGATAACAAATGGAAATATGCAAAAAGCTTCGGAACTTCTGAAAATACATAGAAATACTTTGAGAGAGAAAATTTCAAAATACAAATTGAAGTAATATGTTATTTTTAATTTTTAATTTATTGATCTCACAAAATAATATTATTCACTACAGAGGAGATCAAATGTCATATGACTGGATTACAAAAACACTGGTATTGATTGATTCTGCTTATGTTAAGTATGATGATATCCAGTTATATGGAGACACAATATATTTTTATCCTGACCAGAAGATAATAGACGTCAGGGGTAATATGAAATTGATACAGGGAACAGAAGAAGTTACCGGTGATAATATGATATTCAACATATCAACCAAGTATGGATTCATTGATGAAGGAAGGACTCATATTCCTGAAGGTTATTTTACCGGAAATGAAATAAGGCAGGTGAGAGAAAATCTTTGGTATGTATCTGATGGCACTTTTACAACATGTGACAGAAATGATTATTATTTCTGGGGAAGCAGGATGATAATTGAACACAATAATATGCTAATTGCTGAACCAGTGATTCTCTACATTGGCAATGTTCCGGTTATGGCTCTTCCATGGTGGTTTTTTCCGATTAAAAAGGGAAGGCATAGCGGTTTTCTGTTTCCGAAATTTGGAAATAGCTCTACAGATGGGAAATATATTAAGAAACTTGCATATTACTGGGCAATAAATGATTATTCCGAAGCAACTTTTTCACTTGATATTATGGAAAAAAAGGGAATTGGTTTTAATTTTGACGGCTTATATCTCATAAAGCCATATCTCAATGGAAACATAAATGCTAAATACATCAGAGAAATTGACACCGGCATTGAAAGATGGAGACTGTTTGGTTCTCACAGACACAGGGTCAATTCCTCGACATCTATTTATGGAAGGGTAGATTGGCAAAGTGACAGAAAATATCGAATTGATTACGGGGAAGATGTTCTTGTAGATCTAAATAAAAAAACCTCTTCATTTTTATCTCTATCGAAAAATTGGAATTTTATCATTACTCAGATTCTTGTTCTAAGACAGGAGGATTTGTTGTACAATACTGTCCTTTCAAAGATTCCTGAGATAACGTATTCAATTCCATCTCGAGGAATATTCAGCAGAGGACCTTTGAGCAGATCTTATTATTCCATAAGGGGTTCATATTCTACAGTTGAATATTCAGATTCTCTTCAGACTTATCAAACGTATAATACTTCAAATGTTTTTTCTCTTCAAAATCCATTTAATATTTTCCGCTTTATTTCTGTAAATCCTTCCCTCACTTTGAAAGCTTCTGCATATTCGGCAGATACGACAGCGAATATATACTACAACAGGCATTGGAGTTTTTCTTTATCAACTGCAACTTTTATATATGGTCTTTCAAATTTTTCTCTTGGTAATATTAAAAGATTCAGGCATGTTATCAATCCTGTTATCTCATATCAGTATTCACCTCCTGTTTATGCCGGGGTGACAGGAGACAGTTCTTACACATATGAAATAGGATCTGTAACTTCAAAATTATTTTTAAGTTTGAATCAAAAT
>CBDUTX010000305.1:0-3248 GCA_965370235.1 uncultured Desulfuromonadaceae bacterium
AATTGCCAGGAAAGCAATCAGGGAAGTCAGGGCATCAGATCTGTGATGCCATGCATTTGCTTTTAATGTATCGCTATTTTCCCTTTCTCCGGAATTTTTTGATATCCGGTAAAGAATTTCTTTTACCGGTATTGTTATAAGTGCCCATAGAAGAAGCCATATTTGAATTCTAAATGGGGGAGATGATATATCATTTCCAACGAAAGCTGTAAATGACTGGAATATCATCCAAATAATTCCAGCTATCAGGGAGATTCCAAGAAGAAACGAACCGATACTTTCAAATCGTTTATGACCATAAGGATGTGTTCTGTCAACCGGTTTTTTTGAATATATAATCGTTATCAGGCAGATGAAATCTGTTATAAGATCAGATAGTGAATGAATTCCGTCACTTATGAGAACTATGGATTTACCGAGCAGTCCTGCAGTGATCTTTCCGCAGGAGAGAACTATATTTGCAATAATTGAAATCAATACAGTTTTTATTCCACTCATTATGAAATTTTAAGATTTTGTTTTCAATCTTGCAAGTTGACTTTATATAAAAATTAGTTAAAATTTAAAATTATGAAAAAGCAAAATATAAGCATAATAATATTATCTGCTCTGTCAGCTGTAATTCTAACTTTTTTGATATTTTCTTATTTCATTAATATTAAAAATATCAAAATTCTTGAGCATAAGATCTATTATCTTGAAGATAAATTGGACAGTTTGAACAATGTGATAACTAATTCTGTTTTTATATTCAAAAAAAAACAGGGAATTATTGACAGTCTTTCACTTGCAAATCAAGCTCTGCGTACCGATGAGTTCTACATGCTGATAAGTCTCGATAAACAGCATTTCTGGGTTAAGAAGAGAGATAAAATTATCTGGGAAGGACCATGTGCAACAGGAAGAGGAAGAACAGTAATAGACAGGGATACTTTTGATTTTTCAACTCCGATTGGAGAAAGAACAGTCTGGGGAAAAAAGGAAGAACCATTTTGGACAAGACCTAACTGGTATTGGATTGAAAAGGGTCTTGAAGTTCCCCCTGATTCAGAGATAATTACAATTCCTGATACATTGGATTTTCAGCAGGCTATTGCATTCTATGACAGCCTTCTTGAGGAGGAAAAAATCATGGTACGAAGAGTACCCGGAGCCCTTGGGAAATCTCTTCTCAATCTCAGTGATGGAATTCTCATACATCAGGGCAATATAGGTGCAGGTATTCATTCTCATGGCTGTATAAGACTTAAATCCAGAGACCTGGAAATAGTAGACAGTCTCCTTCCATACGGTACTTCTGTTTTTATATTCTGATACCCCACCCAAATATAAAGAATTTTTCACAGAGAAAATTAATTAACAATTATCAATTAACAATGAGCAATGCCCAACCCCAATTTTAAGAATAGAACACAGACCTGTCCAACGAAGCTAAGAACGAAGTGAGAGCGAAGTTGGATGACAGGATTTACAGGATTCCCCATCAAATTCTCAGATCTTGTCTCGACGAAGCTTGTTTAAATTAGCGAAGTCGGATAACAGGAATGATAAAATCTTTTTACTTCATAAAAATCTTTCATCAACTTTAAGCACAGAGCCCATCCCCTACATTGAATCAAATAATTGGTCCTTTTAAATCAAATATTTATTTTTTAACTTGAAACTTGTAACTATCTTATTTATTCCTTTTAACTTGTTACTTGTTACTTGCAACAATTTTCTTTATAATTATTTTTTTTAAATTAGGAAAAAAGGTAAAGTAAATGCAGAAGATCTCATATTTTAAAAAGAAGATAAAAGGAAAGTATTCTGTGAAATTTGTACTTCCTGCTATCTCAGGGATTCTACTTTTTTTAGCTTTTCCGCCGGTGAAGATGTTTTATCTCGTTTTTATTGCTCTTATTCCTTTGTTTTTTTCAATAAAAATAAATAAAAAATCCGGTTTTATAAAAGGTTTGATTACCGGGTTTATTTTCTACTATCTTCATCTGTACTGGATTTCTATGCTTGGTGTTGAAGGAATAACAAAGATACTTCTATCAGCAGGTGTTATTTTTACAGTTCTTTATCTGTCACTGTATAGTGCTGCAACATCTTATTTTTTATCGAGAACAAATAACAGTTTTACTTTTTTCATTACTGCTGTCTGCATGTGGACAGCGGGTGATTTTATAAGATCACTCACCAATCAAGTAAGTTTTCCATGGGGAAGTCTTGCCTATTCTCTTGCAAGATATCCTTTAATGATTCAGATCGCTTCAATTTTTGGGATGTACTCGATTGTTTTCTGGATTATTTCTGTTAATGTACTTATCTTTCTCTCTTTTCTGAAGAGAAAATGGGCTTTAATATTGCTTCCTCTATTTATATTGATACCAATATTATATGGTGCTTATTCTCTTAAAGAAGCAAAAGAGAAAGAAAAATATGATGAGACACAAATAAAAATTGCACTCATCCAGCCAAATATACAGCAGGATATCAAAGGAGGAGATTCCCCTGAATTGAGATATTTGAGAAGAAAAATTCTCCTTGAGCATACTTCGGAAGTTGTTGCACTTCACTCTCCTGATATTGTTGTATGGCCTGAGACTTCCTGGCCCTGGCCTATGAAGTATATATTTCAGGAGTTTTATCCAGCTTCGAAAGAATTAATTGATTCAGTTGTAATATGGGATACGAATTTGTTTGTCAGCTGTGTTGACATAAAACGCTGGCATGGAGAATTAAGACCGACAAATTCGGTATTTCTGATCAATTCAAATGGTGAAATTCAATCGAGACAGGATAAAATATATCTGGTTCCTTTTGGGGAGCATTTACCTTTTGACAATGTAATACCATTTCTTACAAAAATTGACATCGGGCAGAGCACTTATCTCTCCGGTAGTGAATTAGTTCTTCATGAGATCTCCGGAGTGAAGATTGGTACAGGGATATGTTTTGAATCCATATATCCCAATTTTTTTGCTCTTCTCGTTGACAGAGGAGCACAGGTTCTGCTCAATACAACGGATGATCAATGGTTTGGTAATACTCCGGGACCTTTTCAGCATGCTGACATGGCAATTCTGAGAGCTGTAGAGAACAGAAGATTCCTGCTTAGATGCGCTAATACAGGCATTACATATGTTGTTGATCCCTATGGTAATGTAATTGAAGAAATTGAGAGAAATATAAAAGGTGTAATTATTTATGATATTGTTTTATTTAATGGAGAGAGTCTCTTTAGAAAAATCTTTAAAAAT
>CBDUTX010000306.1:0-3207 GCA_965370235.1 uncultured Desulfuromonadaceae bacterium
TTACCACAGAGAAACACGGAGAACACAGAGAATAGAAGAAATGATGAAATCTTTTTACTTAGTAAAAATCTCTCATCAACTCTGAGAAACACAAAGAAAACAACGAACAAGATTTGTAGGGACAGGTCGAGACCTGTCCGAGAACGAAGTGAGAACAAAGCCCAACGAAGCTTATTTGATTTAGCGAAGTTGTGGCAAAGATGGAGGAAGACAGAGAACACCTGTCTGCGACGGGTAGGCGTTAAAGATTGAAGATTTTAGATTTTAGGATATAATCTCATAGGGAGGAGACAAGCTCCTCCCCTACGGAATTTATTAATCAAGAAATTCTATTTTAAAAGTTTTCATTTCACCTTCAAAATCAAGTTTCAGAAAGTAAATACCTGAATTAACAGAAGTACCAGAATTATTATTACCACTCCAGATAAAGCTATGCTGACCAGGTGGGTATATATCTCTTACATTGAAAATCATTCTTCCTGTCAAATCGAAAACTGAAAATGAAACTTCAGTTGATTTTGGTAAATGGAATTGAATTGTTGAACCGGAATTTGAAATATTTTCAATTAGTCTAACATTTATTTTCTGATAATCAACAAGTGGTTCTTCAATAGAAGATGTAGTACCTTTACTGTGCACAGCATCAAGATCATAACCGGGTGTGCTTCCTGAAGTTGAACTTCCATCGTCAACGACTCTTACATATCTTGCTTCACTAAGTCCCGATGAAGAAATATCAAAGCTATCAGTTCCATGAGCCGTTCCAAGTAAGTACCATGTGTCGAATGTTTCCGGGGAATTACCGATATATACTTCACAGTTTTCTATCTGTCCATCATTTCCTTCATATATAAAAATGTCATATCCTGATAAATCAGTAACAGGAGTTTCCTCTCCCATATCAAGGATGATATATCCCTCCTGGTCCAGGGACATAAAATAACCATCCTGAGGTCCCAGAGCATCGAATGCATAAGTTGTGCTGCTGTAATCAATGAAATCCTGACGAGCTGCACACATTCTCACAGCAAAGAAAAGATTTTCTTCTACCATATTAAAATCAAGACTTGTGAAAGTATCTTGATATACCTGACCTGTATGTGTCAGGGGGCTGTATCCGGGGACAAAAGCAGTAATTGAGTATGTTCCTGGATAGAGTATTTTATGATATTCACCTGTGGCTTTTCGTGTATTCATGATCCACTTTCTATCACTGCCTTCATTGAAAAAAACTACTGCATCTAAGGGTTCTCCTGATATTGAATCTTTGACATATCCGGCAATTCCATAACCTGAAAGCTTTGAAACATATAACATTGCACTTAAATTTCTCAAACATTCAGGATCGGGATCATTGGGCTGCAGAGATTCAATAGTTGCATCAAGTGCTCCAAAAAGACCATAAGATGCATCCTGGCAGCTGCCGGTTATAACATACCAGCTTGCACCGTTTATTGTGTCATAACCGCTTGAATCAGCATAAGGAACTGCAAACATTATAACTTCTTCTTCATAATCAGGTACTGTTGTGTAGGAATAATCCCAGAGATAGTTGACATATTCAGATACCGAATGATAGTCAAGAGAAATACTGTAGCAGTATTTTATGTAATCATCCCTCATTGCTCTTGATTCAGGTTCTGAGAATGGATGTGTTGCTCCTCCATATCCAAAAAATTGAAACCCATAATTTCTATTCAGATCAATACTGTGAGCATTTCTTCTCGTTCCGGCAACAAATCCGTCAGGATTGACAACCGGAATAATGAAAATTTCTCTGTTGTCAATAAGTGATGTAATTGCTGAAATCGATCCGTAGTTATCAAGAATATATCTCATAAAATAGAGATTGATCTCAGTAGAAATATTTTCATCACCATGATGACATCCATTGAACTGAATTTTACCTTCTAATTCATCTTGATTTACATTATCACTGATTTTTATGCTTATAATCGGTCTGTTCTGTACAGACCATCCTATAGTGTCGCACCTCGCTATACTGCTATGGCTGCCGACATAGCTCTCTACTTCACTTAGAACCTGAGCCCATGTATGATAGTATCCTTCATCAACTTCGGGTAAAATCCGATGTCTTAAATATTCAACCTGAAGTCCATAGCCTTTAATTATTTGAATTGATTGATCATCAGCATAGACAAAAATACCATCTTCAGCAGCATCAAAAATATCAACATTTGTTAATCTGGCAATTTCTCTTGCAATATCTCTGTCAGTTGTAATTACTTTCCACACATTCCAGTTGTCATAGTTGTCAAATGTATTGGAATATAAAGTAAAATTTGTTAGTAAAACTAACACTGTTAAAAAAGGAATAAAATACTTCATGTTTCCTCCAGTATATTATTTATTGAATTGTAGATGACATTTTATATATTTACTGTTAGAAAAATCAATTAAATAATTTATCTTATAAATACTTGGAGGTTCTCATGAAGAGAATTGAAATTAAAATTGGTGACATAACAAAATTTGAAGTTGATGCCATTGTCAATGCTGCAAATAACTCATTACTCGGTGGTGGTGGTGTGGATGGTGCAATACATAGATCTGCTGGTCCTGAACTTCTCGAATACTGCAGGACATTAAAAGGATGTGAAACTGGTTTTGCAAAGGTTACTCCAGGATTTAATCTGAAAGCAAAATGGATCATTCATACAGCTGGTCCTGTTTGGAAAGGAGGAAGCAGAGGAGAAGCAGAGATGTTAAAAAGATGCTATGAAAATTCTTTACAGATAGCAGCAGATAAAGAATTAATTACTATTGCATTTCCTGCAGTAAGTACCGGAGTTTACGGATATCCGAAAGTAGAAGCATCTGAAATGGCTGTTAATACTGTGTTAAAATTTTTTAAAACACATAAATATCCGCAGAAAGCAATTTTTGTTTGCTATTCAGAAAAAGATTATGATATCTATGTTAAGACAATAAACAAATATCAATGAGCCACGCCCAGCACAATATAAAGATATTTACCACTGAAAAACACTGAAAACACTGAAAAGAAAAAAAATGATAAAATCTTTTGCTTCGCAAAAAACTTTATCTGTTATCTAATTAACACAGAGGAATACAATGAGCAATTAGCAATGAACAATGAAAAAAAGTTAAAAGTAGCAAGTTGAAAGTTGCAAGTGAAGATAATGATCAATACCCAGCCCCCAATATAAAGAATAGAACACAGAC
>CBDUTX010000307.1:0-3163 GCA_965370235.1 uncultured Desulfuromonadaceae bacterium
GTAGTTATAATGTCTCATTGGCAGTTTTAAATTTTGGTAATGATGCTTTAACCGATGTCAAAGGTATCATAAATTCATCCAGTTCAAATATATCAATTGATCCGGATACACTATTATTTGGCAATATCTCTGCAAATGATACTGTCATTTCATCAAATTTTGCCGGTTTTACAATATCAGATGGAGTGAACGACAGTACGATAATCCCTCTTGAACTTCAATGCTGGGATTCGAATGACAGTTTATGGACAAGTCCATTCAGTATAGTTGTTATTGCACCGGGATTAGAACTTCAATCAATCGAAGGTCCAGTATCAGTATTCCCGAGTGATTCATTTTATCTATCCCCTAAAATAAAAAATATTGCAAGTGGTGTAGCATATAATATTGATATTATTTGCAGGATCAATGATCCTTATTTGGTTGTATTTGATTCTTTTGAAGAATTAATATCATTAAATCCTGATTCATTGGTAAAATTAGATAGTGCTTTTTACATATCGATATTACCATCATGTCCACAACCATATTTTGCAGATATGGAAATAATTATTCAAACTTCAGGTGGATATGGATTTATTGACACAATTACAATTGGGATCGGATCAGCTTTTTCAGATAATTTTGAAAGTGGAGATTCAAGTTGGACTTACACCGGACCAACATCCTGGCATATAACAGGACATAGGTTTCATCAGGGTTCATATTCGATGTATTGCGGAGATGAGGGTTCATGGCAGTATTCAAATACGATTATAAATTCAAGAGTAGAAACACCATCTATTTCATTACCTGAAGGAGGACAGCTTATATTCTGGCATTGGTATGAGTTATATGACAATTATGATAAAGTACAGATTCAGATAAGTACTGATGGTGGTTCAAGTTGGTTACTTGTCAATCCATTTGAAGGATATACAGGTATATGGGGATATTCTCCTTATGATTCAATATATACTGGTGATCATAGAATATGGGAAGAACAACATGTTAATTTGGATATAGCAGCTGATGTAAATATTTCATGGTTATTTTTCAGTAATCCGGTTAATTCTGCTGAAGGATATTATTTTGATGATGTTAATGTATTGCTGAGTTCTGGTTTTGTAAGTTTGGAAGAGGAGAATTTTAATCATAGTCCTTTGTATGAGTTTTCATTAAAAAATGCATATCCTAATCCGGTTTGTCAAAGAGCTGTAATACAATATAGTATTGGGTCAGAAGTTCCGGTAAAACTTATTATCTATGATATTTCCGGGAGAGAAATTATTACATTAGTTAATCAAGTACAGAGATCAGGAAATTATAGAATTGAATGGAATGGAAGAGATAATCATGGTTGCATGGTTTCATCAGGGACATATTTTTACCGTTTAACAGCCGGTTCTTTTTCTGCCGGTGAAAAACTTGTGGTTATAAGATAGATAAATAATAGACTCTGGAATTTATTATAGTGAGAAGAAATTTCATCATTTTCTCAGTATATATAAAATGCAAAAATGCAAGCCCCGACCCCAAATATTTTCTGTGTTAATCTAAACTGATAAAATTATTTTTACAAAGTAAACAATATTATTATAATTATACCCAACATGGTATAATGTAATAATAATTATATCTTAACGGGTATAATTTTCTCTATAAATGTAATAATTACACCCTAAAAGGTATAGATAGGAAAAAATAATTTGATATTATAACCTAAAGGGTGTAATATAATTATATGAAGTTTGGGAAAAAAATAAAAGAAATCAGAAAAAAAGCAGATCTAACTCAGGTGGAATGTGCTAAACGCATTGGTGTTGGATTGAGATTTATAAGAGAACTGGAACAGGGGAAAGAAACAGTCAGACTTGATAAACTTAATAAAGTTTTAGAATTTTTCGGATATCATCTTGAGATCAAGAAAAATGAGAGATAACAATTATCGAAAAGCTAAAGTTTATTTTAAAAATGACTTTGCTGGAATATTAGAAGAAATTAATGGAGGATACAGGTTCACTTATAATGATGAATTTTTAAAGAAAAATATCTCAATATCCATATCACTACCCTGTAAAATAAAAATCCATCAATCAAAAGAACTTTTCCCTTTTTTCGAAGGTTTACTTGCGGAAGGTTGGTTTCTTAAAGTGATTTGCTCAACTTTGAAAATTGATGAAAATGATAAATTTGGGATTCTAATTAAATCTTGTTCAGACTGTATTGGAGCAGTATCTGTGAAGGAGATTGAGTGAATAAGTTATCTTGTTTTTGTTGCGGGTTCCCTATTGAAGGAATAAATAATATTCATAGTCATTGTGCAATGAATGTTTTTGGTAATCAAAAAATGCCTGAAATATATCTGTCTCTAAAGGAAGTCTTGATTAAAGCACAATCTCTTGCAGGTAAGCTGTCAATTTCTGGAGTACAACCTAAGCTTTCAGTGTCTTATTCTAAAAAAGAAAACAGATTAAATGTTGTCACAGAAAGAGGGGAGTATATATTAAAACCTCAAGTTGAATTCTATTCTCATTTACCTGAAAATGAAAATTTGTGTATGAATATAGCAAAATTATTTAATGTAAAAATTCCTCCACATACATTAATATCCTTAACAGATGGATCCAAAGCATATTTGATAAAAAGGTTTGATAGGGTTAATAACATGAAAATACAAACTGAATCTTTTTTTCAGATACTGATGAAGAAAGATAAATACAGTGGTTCTTATGAAGAGATAGGGAAAAAATTAAAATTAATATCTGAAGTACCTGGCTTGGATGTCCAATTGTTTTTTGAAAGGATAGTATTAAATTTTATTGTAGGGAATGGTGATGCCCACCAAAAGAATTTTTCAATAATCTATAATCAAAGTAATGAAATAAGACTTTCTCCAAATTACGATGTTGTATCCTCAAAACTTCTGATTCCCGGGGAAGAAGATACCGCCCTCACTTTAAATTTAAATGGAAAAAAGAATAATATCAGAAAAGTTGATTTTATTAAATTTGCTAATTATCTGAAAATCCCTGAAAAAGCTATCAACTTATTTTTAGATAAAAAGTATGAAATTTTGGAGATGATTGATAATTCCTATCTTGACCGACAGGAAAAAGAAGGATTTAAGGAAATCGTTGATGAAAGATATTCGAGATTAACTTGAATGGTAAAGTTATATTGG
>CBDUTX010000308.1:0-3155 GCA_965370235.1 uncultured Desulfuromonadaceae bacterium
AGTATCACTTTCCCATTGTATCCTTCAATGAAAGAAGAAGAATTTGAATACGTAAAAGAAAAAATTACAAAATATAAAATTTAATATGTGTGGAATAACAGGAATAATTTCTTTAGGTAAAAAACCTATTAAAGTTGATTGTCTAAAGTCTATGTGTGATGTTATTGCCCATAGAGGACCTGATGATGCTGGATATTTTGTAGCACAAACCGGGAGTCAACAGAAAAAGAATATATCTTTTTTTATTAATTTTACTGATACTGAATTTTCAAATGTGTCTCCTCTTCTTCCTGTAATTGATACTGATGAAGGGCAACGAGAACTTCGAAATGAAAAATGGAATTTATTTTTAGGTTTTAGAAGACTTTCAATAATTGATCTTTCATCAGCTGCTCATCAGCCAATGAGTGATAAATCCAAAAATATCTGGCTGGTTTATAATGGAGAAATCTATAATTTTAAAGATTTGAGAAAAAAATTAATTAAACTTGGTTATGAGTTTAAATCTAAATCAGATACTGAAGTAATTATTTATTCATATTTAGAATGGGGAATTGAATGTGTAAAAAATTTTAATGGTATGTTTGCTTTTGCCTTATGGGATAATTATAAAAAAATACTCTATTTAGTTAGAGATAGATATGGAATAAAACCTCTATATTATACTGTTTTTAATAATATCGTTATTTTTGCCAGTGAAATTAAGTCAATATTGGAATATCCGGATTATAAAAGGAAAATTAATTATAATGCTCTTAATGAATATTTTACATTTCAGAATCTTTTTCAGTATGAGACTATGTTTAAGGGAATCCATCTGTTACCAGCTGCAAATATAGCTAAGATAAATGATAAAAGCGGATTTAACAGAGATTGTTACTGGGATTATGATTTTACGGAAAGAGAAAAAAGTTTAACTTATAAAAAAGTGAAAGAAGAAATCTTAGAACTTTTAAAACAATCTGTGAAAAGACAGATATATGCCGATGTTCCTGTGGGAAGTTATCTTAGTGGTGGCATGGACAGTGGTTCTATTACTGCATTGGCAAGTAAATATATTCCGAGAATCACCACATTTACAGCAGGTTTTGAACTTTCACAGGTAAGTGGAGTTGAAGCTTCTTTTGATGAAAGAAGAGATGCTGAAATAATGGCTAATGAATTTAAAACAGAACATTATGAACAGGTCATAAATGCCGGAGATATTTCCTGGGTAATGCCAAAATTGGTTTGGCATTTAGAAGATTTAAGACTTGGTATGTGTTACCCAAATTATTATATCAGCAGGTTAGCATCAAAATTTGTTAAAGTATGTCTATCTGGTGCCGGTGGTGATGAATTATTTGGTGGTTATCCATGGAGGTATTATAGAGTTTTTAAATCTGTTGACAGTGAAGATTTTTATAGAAATTATTATGAATTCTGGCAGAGATTGGTTTCTAATCAGGATAAAGTAAAATTATTTAAACTTGATGTTTTTAATAAAATTAAAAACCATAATGTATATGATATATTTAGAAGGGTATTTACTTTTAACGAAACTCTAAAATATAATATTCCGGAAGACCATGTTGCAAATTCATTGTATTTTGAAATTAAAACATTTTTACATGGTTTGCTGATAATTGGAGACAAACTTTCAATGGCAAATTCACTTGAAGAAAGGTTCCCCTTTCTTGATAATGATCTTGTTGATTTTTCTATGAAAATACCAATAAAATTTAAATTGAAAAATTTAGAGCAGATGAAAAGAATTGATGAAAATGTATCAAGAAGAAATAAAAAATATTTTCAAAAATACAGTACCGGGAAAAATGTTCTTAGAGAATCTATGAAATCTATTTTACCCTGGGATATTTTAGCAAGGAAAAAACAGGGATTTTCAGCACCTGATGAAAGTTGGTATAGAGGTGAAAATCTCAAATATGTAAAAGATACTCTTTTATCAAATAATACATTAATTGATAGATATATTAACAAAAAATTTATTAAAAAGATATTAAAAGAACATACAGGTGGAATAAATCATAGATTATTAATATGGTCTTTTATATCCCTGGAACAATGGTGTAAACAATTTAAAATTTAAAATAAATATGATAACTCATTCAAAACCAACATTAGAAAAAGATGATTTTGATATTGTTTTAAGTCAGATGAAAACCGGTATGATATCCAAAGGAGATAAAGTAAGAATATTTGAAAAATCTATATCAAAATATATTGGGAGTTATATTGCAGTTTCAACATGTTCAGGAAAATCAGCATTGATTTTATCTCTTTTATTATTAGGAGTTAGAAAAGGTGATGAAGTAATATTACCTACATATGTTTGTAGAAGTGTTTATGATGCTGTTTTATATTTAGGAGCAAGTCCTGTTGTTATTGATATTAATGATAATTATTGTATTTCATCTGATCAAATAAAAAACAATATATCAAAAAAAACTAAAGCTATTATTGTTGTTCATATTTTTGGAATAACCGCTGAAATTATTGAAATTGTGGATATAGCAAATGAAAAAGGAATACCTGTTATTGAGGATATTGCTCAAGCAATAGGAGGAGAGATAAATGATAAGAAATTGGGAAGTTTTGGTCATATTTCATTTGGATCTCTTCAAGCAACAAAAATGATTACATGTGGTGAAGGAGGATTTTTACTAATAAATGATAAAAAAATTTTACAGAAATATAATAAAAAATATTATGATAAAAATTTTATTCCTTCTCTTTCTGATATTTCAGCAGTTTTAGCTTATAATCAATTAATAAAAATAAATGTGTTTTTAAAAAAAAGAAATATCTTAGCAAAAAAGTATATAAGTAATTTAAAGTTACTTAAAAATATTGATATTCCAATTTTAGATTTAAAAAATATCAATAGCTTCGAATCATTAGTAGATTATCTTAAGGATAAGTTATATTGGCCAATTGAGGCAGAGGATGCAGAGGACATAACCTTTGATTACACTCCTGAAGACCTGGGTATTGAAGAACAATATGTGCCAAAGATAAAATCCATTAAACAGATTCGTCCTTTAACAGATAATCAGCCATGGGGATTATTTTATATTGATTTTGAAACTAAAAAATTACCTGTAGTGGTTTTACGAAGACTTCTTAGAGCTCTCATTTTTTCCAGTCGAAAACGA
>CBDUTX010000309.1:0-3114 GCA_965370235.1 uncultured Desulfuromonadaceae bacterium
AAATTTTATTTGGAAGTTGTAAAAATTATTCTCTGAATAAGAGGTTTAAAACAATGGTCAGAACAATAGATATTAAAATAGATGTGCTGACAGGGAAAAATATCTGAAAGTTTTTCCCTGATATGGAAATATCTCCCGGTAGATTTCCAAGAGGTATTTTTAAGTGGAAAAATCAAGCCTAAAATGATAAAAAGTATGCCAGTAAATATTAATATTTTTGAAATATTATTCATTTTATGCAAATTAACATTATGCATATTACATAAAAATTAAAATTTCAGGAGGATAGATGACTTCAAAAGAATTTAAAGATAAAGTAAATATTCTCAACAGAAGAAGAGATGAATTAAGGAGGTTTCTTTGACCTTGAGAATAGAGAAAAAATCAAACAAAAACTGAATGAGAAACTTTCCGAACCGGATGTCTGGAACAATTCTCAAAGAGCAGCAAAACTGACAAAAGAACTCTCTGTTCAGGAGAAGGTAATTAAAAAATGGGAAAATATTAATACAACTCTTGAAGCTATTATTGATATGGCTGATTCTCTTAAAGAAGATGAAATCGAGGAGATACTACCAGAAATAATTGGATTAAATGAAGATATGGAAAATATGGAATTAGAGATTGCTCTTAAGGGGGAAGAAGATCAGTCCGGAGCAATACTCACCATTCATTCCGGAGCAGGAGGTACTGAATCCTGTGACTGGACTGATATGCTGTTGAGAATGTACAGAAAGTATCTTGAAAAGCAGAATTGGAAATTCAAGATAATAGATATACAGCAGGGAGATGGTGCCGGAATTAAAGATGTGACAATTGAAATTGATGAAAAATTTGCTTACGGCTTTTTAAAAAGTGAGATAGGTATACACAGACTTGTCAGGATATCGCCATTTGACGCAAATCACAGAAGACATACTTCTTTTGCTTCGGTTTTTCTGTATCCACTTGTTGATGAGAAAATTGAAATTGAGATCAATGAGAAAGATCTGAGGGTTGATTTCTTCAGAAGTTCAGGTCCCGGTGGTCAGAATGTCAACAAAGTGAGTTCTGCTGTCAGATTCACTCACATTCCCACAGGCATTGTAGTGCAGTCTCAAAGTGAAAGAAGTCAGATACAGAACAGGCAGATAGCGATGAAAGTTTTAAAAGCAAGACTCTATCAGAAGAAAATTGATGAGGAGAAGGAAAAGAAGTCCAAGATTGAAAAGGAAAAAAAAGATATCGCCTGGGGACATCAGATACGCAGTTATGTTTTTACACCTTATACAATGGTTAAAGATCACAGGACAAATAAAGAAACAGGGGATGTAAATCGTGTAATGGATGGCAATCTTGATGAATTCATTAGAGCTTATATTTTATATTTTGGAGGTAAATGTGAGTAGCGAATATCAAATTAGATTGGAGAGAAGAAAATTGCTCCTTGAAAGGGGTGTAGAACTCTATCCTTATTCTTATGATGTTGAGCATTCTGTACAATACATCAGGAATAATTTTGATGAAATTTTACAAAGTGAAAAAATATGTTCAACAGCGGGCAGGATAATTTCGTTCAGAAAACATGGTAAAAGCAATTTTGCAGATCTTTCTGATCAGAGCGGAAAGATACAGCTGTATTTCAAGGCAGATGTAATTGGAGATGAAAAATTCAAACTTGCACAGAAAATTGATATTGGTGATTTCATAGGAGTTAAAGGAAGTGTAATGAAGACGAGGACAGGTGAGATCACTATCAAAGTTCAGCAGTGGTTATTTCTTGCCAAGGCTTTGATGAATCTTCCTGAAAAATTTCATGGATTGAAGGATCCGGAGGTAAAATACAGACAGAGATATCTCGATTTTCTTGCAAATCCCCAATCCCGTGAGAAACTTATTGTCAGGTCGAAAATCACAAGAACAATCCGTAATTATCTTGATGACAGAGATTTTCTTGAAGTGGAAACACCTGTACTACAGCCGATTTACGGAGGAGCTTTTGCACAGCCGTTTATCACGCATTACAATTCTCTCGATGCTGATTTTTATCTCAGGGTTTCAAATGAGCTATATCTAAAAAGACTGCTAAGAGGTGGATTTGAAAGAGTATATGAATTTGCAAAAGATTTCAGAAACGAAGGGATGGACAGAGACCACAATCCGGAATTTACACAGCTTGAAATTTACTGGGCTTATGTCGATTACAATAAGATAATGGAGTTAACAGAAGAGATTTTCAGGGAGATATCAGAAAAAGTTTTTTCAGATCCTGTGATAGAAATTTACGGTAAAAAAATAGATTTTTCAAAATCGTGGAGAAGACTGGCTTTCTTTGAAACTCTTGAGAGAGCTACCGGATGTGATTTGATAGATAAAACAGCTGAGGAACTTCAAAATATATGCAGAGAAAATGGTGTAGAATTTGAAAAAGATTTGAACAGGGGTAAACTCCTCGATCTGATTTTTTCACAGTTAGTTCAACCTGATCTTTTCGAGCCTACATTCATAATAGATCATCCTATAGAAATATCCCCTCTTGCTAAAGTTCACAGAGAAAATAAAAGACTAGTTGAAAGGTTTGAACCTATCATATGTCAAATGGAAATCGGGAATGCGTTTTCAGAACTCAATGATCCTGTTGAACAGAGAAGAAGACTTCTATTTCAGAACAAACTGAGAGAAGAAGGAGGAAAGGAATACGAACCGATGGATGAAGACTTCCTTAAGGCTATGTCATACGGTATGCCTCCTGCAGGCGGTCTCGGTCTCGGTATTGACAGAATTATTATGTTGTTTACTTCTTCTGAAAATATAAAGGAAGTCATGGCATTTCCTCAGCTTGCAAAAGATAAAACAAAAAAAAATCCTCTGAAAATGTGAGATATTATGAATTATAGAATTTTACTTGCAAAAAGATATATTAAACCGCCAAAGGGAAATAAATTCCAACTTTTTATCACACTGCTCTCTATAGGGGGAATAATGGTTGGAGTTGCAACTATGATCACAGTAACTTCCGTAATGAATGGACTTCATAATGACATTAAAAAGAAGATCATAGGTGTCAATGCTCATATGATAGTCACACAGGGTATGACAATTCCCGATTCAAATATTTATGTCATTAACAAAGCC
>CBDUTX010000310.1:0-3102 GCA_965370235.1 uncultured Desulfuromonadaceae bacterium
AATTTGGGCTACTGGCCAGGGGAAATCCATAGTCTTTAGAATATCATACCCTATGTGTGGATGATCCTTAATTAGACTGTGTTCTATCTCATTTAATTTATTCTCTGCTTCTATAAGTTTCTTTTCACTTCTAACTATTCCACATCCTTCCCACATTACAGATTTTATCCTTTTTTTCAAAACATGACTTGTGCCGGTATCCGGTGTCTTTTTTAAAGTTGATGGAGTTCTCATATCTTTTGAAATAGAATTATTACTCAAGTCTTCTGAAATAACACATTGAGCAGCTTTTTTTGAAAAAACAAGTGCCTCGAGCAATGAATTAGATGCAAGTCTGTTTGCTCCATGTACTCCGGTATGCGCAGTTTCTCCAGCAGCATACAAATTCCTTATCCCTGTTCTTCCCCATTCATCAACCATAATTCCTCCGCATATATAATGTGCAGCAGGAACAACCGGGATGCTATTATTGAGAATATCTATACCTCTGCGCAAACATTCTCTGTAAATATTCGGAAATTTTTCCTTTATTAAGTCTTTTGGAATGGCATTCAGATCAAGATAAACACATTTTTCATTATTTTCCTTTAAATAGTAATCAATCTCTCTTGCAATTACATCTCTGGGAGCAAGTGACTCCATTGGATGTTTTCCTTTCATTATCTCATTTCCTCTTTTATTTACAATAATAGCCCCTTCACCTCTAACAGCTTCTGAAATTAAAAACGATTTTTCTTTTTCTTCAATATTCTCTTCAAACAGAGAAGTCGGGTGAAATTGGATGAATTCCATGTTTACCATATCAATTCCAGCTCTATATGCCATTGCAATTCCATCGCCGGTTGAAATATTAGAATTCGTAGTAAATTTGTATATCTGCCCAATCCCGCCTGTTGCAATTAAAACATAATCCGACAGGATATCTTCATAAGCTTTATTTCCATCTTTAAATATCCTGACTCCATTGCACACAGTGTTTTTAACTAATAAATCTACAGCAATCTCTTTTTCACGGAATTCAATATTTGGATTGATTTTAGCAGCATAGAGCAAAGTTTCTTCAATTGAAGATCCTGTTCTATCTTTGGAATGCCATATTCTCCTCTTTGTATGTCCTCCTTCAAGCCACAGATCCGGCTTCCCGCTTCTCATTGAAAAATCAACACCAATCCTGAAAAGTTTCTTTACAAGTTCAGGACCCTCTTCAACCATGATTTTAACTGCTTTTACATTTGATAATCCCTTCCCTCCTTTGATTGTATCTGTTAAATGCTGTTGAGAACTATCCCCAATATCATGAACAGCAGCAATTCCTCCTTGTGCATAATTTGTATTCGTTTCAATACTTTCCTTCTTAGTGATAACAATAACCTTCATTTTTTCACTCACTTCAAGAGAAAAGAATAAACCAGCTAATCCTGAACCTATAACAATAACTTTATCCATAATAATTAAATAGGTGATAAATTATATCCCGGTAGAAATTAACCGGTTTAAAGATAATCAGATAATGTAATATATTTTTCAAAATAATCTTAATTATAATCAAGAAAATTACGCCAGACATCAAGCCACCCCTCTGGTTCAATAAGGTCATAACAAGCTATTAAATGACTGTCCATAAATATAAATCTTACTCCTCTGGTAAAATAATACCATACCTGATAAGGGGGACCATCAATTCGAAATGAATAATCCTCAATTTCATCCGGTTGTCCAAGGATGATATAGACCTTACCTCTATCTGTTTTCCAGCCGGGACATGATTCCCGCAGCATTGTACTGGCATAATCAATTCTTGCAAAATAAATATCCAGTATTTCATTTCTCTCAGTAAAAGGAGTAGGATCAATATCTTTCCAAAATTGTTCGAAGAATATTTTCTTATTTTCAAATGTCCTGTTTAAAATCTGAGAAAGTGTAGCAGGAGGGATCAAATAAACCATCTGTTCAAGTCTCTGATCCAGTTTTATCGAATCCCTTATATATCTATCGACAACATGAATTAATAACACTGATGAATCTGTTTGAGTTCTGGATACTATGTAGTATTCACCTGAATCTTCAGGGCAAATAAAATCAAAATAATAAAATTCCCTGTTATTATATAACATATTTCTACCTTCTGCAGAATCAATCAATGAATATTTTGATCTAAGTATGAACGATTGAATGCTGTCCCTGGATGTGCATATAGCTCTCAATTCAGCCCGAGGAGAAAAATCCGCATCAAGTTGGATTATTGAATCATTAAGGATTAATATATCTCCAATATCATTAAGAGAATTAATTACAGTAGTATTAATAGCAAATCTTGATGATGATTTATCATCAACAAATATAATTTTTATTAACTCAGCTGAGAAATTATCAATTGAGAGGAATAATATATCACTATTGATAATTGAACGTTTCAATGTCTCGGAATAATCAAAGAGCTCCCATTTCTTCTGCCAAAGATCTCCTTCGACCAAATTCCCATTTCTATCAAAAATCTCAGCAATTATCTTATATGAAGCATGATATGAAGTGTCTTCTTTATAAAATATCACATCAGATGCTTTTATTGTATATGTAAGAACAATAAAAGAACCTTCATCGATCGGTTCATAAAATAAATCTATCTGTACAGGAAATAGACTTGTGAAAATTATCGAAAATAATATTAGAAATACTAATTTTAATTGCACAACAATATTTTACTATAAAAAACATTAATTTAAAACATATTCTTATAGAACTGATACTTTTCTATTTACCTTCTCATAGTTCTTTTTTTTGGAGCCGGGTTATTTTTTTATTGTCTTATTATCCAACTTCGCCCAACTATGCTCTCACTTTGTTCTTAGCTTCGTAGGGTTTCACACAGCTATGTCTAATTAAACTCAATCTACGTCGTGACTAGAGTCTTCCGGATTATGCTCGGTAGGGTATTGTTAATTGTTTATTGCTCATTGTCTTTCTCTGAGTTAATCATAAACTGATAAAAAATTTTTACGTAGTAAATGTTTTTATCATCATGATATTATCCAACTTCGTTCTTAGATTCGATGGACAAGTCTGCGTTCTATTCTTTATAGTGGTGGATGGGTATTGACCATT
>CBDUTX010000311.1:0-3073 GCA_965370235.1 uncultured Desulfuromonadaceae bacterium
ATACGGATTTTAAAATAAATTCTTGAAATTAAAACAATCTTGATTATAATAAAAATTAATTATTCAATTATTTCCTGAATGATGTTTAATTAAATTTTTATATATTTTAAACTTTATCATTTTAAAAAGGGGATATAATGTTTTCTCTTATTCTGTTATTTTTATTCATTTTCAGTTATCCGGGAAATAACACTGAAATGCTTGTCAGAGTATATACATCCGATTATGAAGACCTTAACCAAATTGACCTTAAATCACTTGATATTGCAGGAAGAAGTTATAATGAATACTTTGATATTGTTGTTACACATGAAGAATATCAATATGTAATAAATTCAGGTCTTGAATTTGAAGTAATATCAGATAATTTAGCTCTCTTAAAAGAAGAATTCAAAGGTAATTATCATAGTTATAGCGAGACAAATACTATTTTAAGAAATTACGCAAGTACTTTTTCAACAATCTGCAAACTGGATTCCATTGGAACAAGTTATCAAGGAAGATGGGTATATGCGCTGAAAATTTCAGACAATCCTTCTGTAGAAGACCCAAATGAACCCGGTGTACTTTTTGATGGTCTTCATCATGCAAGGGAATGGGCAACTGTTGAGGTAATATTATTCTATGCAGACACACTTCTTAATGGATACGGCAGCGATCCTATTATTACAAATCTTGTAAATAATAATGAAATATGGCTTATCCCTATAGTAAATCCTGATGGTTATGTCTATGACTATCCCGGTCAAAACTGGTGGCGTAAGAACAGAAAACCTTATAGTGGATCAACAGGGACTGATCCTAACAGGAATTACAACGGAGCTTTAAATGGAGATCCTCATGGTGACTGGTGCGCAGTTCCATCAGGTGGATCAATGTCAAACAATCCGGGAGCACAAACTTTCTGTGGTGCTTATTCTGGATGGGCAAATGTGGTCGATCTAATGATGGATTTTCACAAAACACATGATATCAATGCCAATATCACATATCACAGTTATGCTGAAGAGATAATATGGCCCTGGGCTTACAATACTTCGATAAAAACACCTGACAGTACTGCTTATGAATTTATTGCAAATCAACTTTCAAGCAGGATTCAAAGACTTGGCGGAGGGAACTATGTAGCGTCTGGAAGCCTATACCCGAATACAGGGACAACAAGAACATGGGTGTATGGTTATCACCACTTTATCTGCGGAACTTCATGTTTAGCATATACAATAGAAGTTGGTACATCCTTTTATCAACCAACAGGTGATCTTGATAATATAGTCAGAGAAAACTGGGATGGAGCTTTATACCTTGCTATGTCAGCAGACAGCATCAGACAATACCTTTTGCCAAGGGTCCCGGCACCTGTAATTTCAGTACCGGATACAGCTCCTGCCAATGCATTGACAATCAATTGGACTCCTGTTTCCTCTCAATGGACAAACACTGACAGGTGGCAGATCGATGATCTTGAGAATTACAGCTGGTCTACTGATGATATTGAAGCAGGTACTACAAACTGGGAATTAAATGGATTTACACTGAGCACTGCGAGAAGTCACAGTTCATCACATAGTCTTTATTCGGGACATGATCACAATATTTCAAATATTGCACAGACCAAATATCCTTACCTTGTTCAACCCGGGGATACATTTTCTTTCTGGTGTTGGTTCAGTCTTGAAAATAATTATGACGTGACAACAGTTGAAGTTTCTACGGATTTGAAAGAATGGATACAGTTAAATGAAAGATATACTGGTAATTCAAGCACCTGGATACAGAAAAAATACAGTCTTGAAAACTGGGTTGGAAAAGCCGTTTACTTACGTTTTAGAACAGTTACTGACGGGGGAACTTTAAATGAGAATTTCTATATTGATGATATCTACCCGGTACCTGTTTTCGGTTCTATTTCTGTTGTAGATTCAAATATAACAGACACTTTATATAATTTCAGTAGTATTTCCGAAGGAGTACATTACCTCAGAGTAAGCGGTTATAACAACAGAGGATGGGGTAATTATTCAAATACAAAGAAAGTAATTATCATCCCTGCCTCTTCTGTAAACGAATTAGATATTATTACTGCATATTCAGTAAATATAACTACTGATTCAAGAGAAATATCGATATCATATAATTTTCCTAATATTAATAATATCAACATTCAACTCTTTGATCTTTGTGGAAGAAAAGTTGATGAATTCAATATGATAAATCAAATTGGATCCCATACATTGAGGATAAATACCGGAAGAAGCGGTGTCTGGTTTGTAAGAATACTTTCTGATAATATCAACTTAACAGAAAAAGTATTTTTAATTCAATAGAGCAGGACCAACTTTACTCTCACTTCGTTCTCGGACACGTCATGACCTGTCCCTACAAATATTGTTATTTGTTTTCTCTGTATTCATCAGAAAACAGATAAAGTTTTTTGCAAAGCAAAAGATTTTATCATCCTTGTTTATCTGTGGGTTGTGATGGGATCCTGTGAATCCTGTCAAATATTATTCTGGGGTGGTATGGGGCTCTGTGTCTCAGTGTCTTTGTGTGAATATATTTATTAGGAGATGGGGGATTGATCATTGTTAATTTTATTTCTCTGTGATTAATTATCAGAAAATGCAAAAATGCAAGCCCCGACCCTAATCAAATTAGTTGACGAGTAAAATATTTCATCATTTCTTATCTGAATTTTATTTTTCTTGGTGTAGTTGGGAATTGATCATTGTTTATTGCTCATTGTTAATTGTCTTAATCCGTGTTTTCCGTGTTTTTCTGTGGTAGAAAATCTTATATTGGTTGGGTGGGATTGGGCTTTAATATTGAATTTATAAAAATAAATGCAACATTTTTCCTTCTTATTCGTCTTATTATTTGAATCATAACAAGGAGGAATAATGAAGATAAAATCAAACAAGATCAGGAATGGGAAAAATCCATGGAGGATAAGATCTAAGATCTATCAGGAAAGAAAAAATATCAGAGAAGAAAAGACAAATTTCTGGAATTCACTATTTATATGGTGATAATTCTCAATTGGATCGAGTAGTGTTGGTTGTGGTTAGATACT
>CBDUTX010000312.1:0-3073 GCA_965370235.1 uncultured Desulfuromonadaceae bacterium
ACACCGGAACCTGAAGTAGGAACTAATCACTACTGGAAATACTGGGCAGCAGGAACAGCAGCTTCAGAAACTTCTGATGTTTTTTATGGTCTTTTCAGTTGGGAAGTCTGGGATGATATGGGTACACCGGGTAACTATACTGACGATACTCTAATTTCAAATAACTTTGAGGTTAGAAAATACAACCACTCTTCATCTACACCTGAGTGGACTTATGACGGTACAGGTTATTTTGTTCAAAATTCAATTGACGAACCGGGAATAATTGCAGTTTCAGATGACGGATCCGTACTTGCTGTAACCGGTACGATAGATGGACACTTTGCTCTATTATTCTTCAGTGATACATCCAGTACACCAATCCAAGTATATGAGGATACTACACTAACAGGAAATGCCAGACTGATTCAACTGACATCAGACGGTTCAAAATGTATTTTCAGGAAAAGTGCAACACTTTACCGTATTGATGCATTCACAGGTACACTTGAAGCAACTCATAGTCTGGGAGCTTCAACCGATTGCTTTGGTGTATCAGCAGACGGATCGGTTGTAGCTTATGGATTTACTACAGGGAATATTATTACATGGAATGGCACATCATATAGTTCGTTGTTCTCATTTCCTGTTTCCGGGTATTATGCCGGTTTCGCAGTAATAGGCGACAGCAGCAATATTGTATATTTTGGATTTTACAGAAATGATTATCTGACAAACCGTATTTACTGCTATGATATTTCTCAATCCAATTTTGCCTGGGTTTATGATTATCCTGTTGGAAGCGGTAGTAATCAGGATATAGTTGAATGGATGGACTGTTCGGATGACGGGCGCTGGCTTGTCGTTGGCTCATGGGGCTGTCAGACAGGCGGAGGACCTGAAGTTGAAGTATTTGACTATCAAAATCCCACTGCTCCTGTCTTTACAATTGATACTCCCGGCTCTGTATTCCATGTTGATATTTCACCGGATGGTCAATATATTTCAAGTACAGGTAAACATGTACATGCCAATACCATGGGATCAGGAATAGATTTATATTTTGCAAAGATAGAAGAGAGTGGAGTTGATGAAATTGGACAGGATTTAAATAGCCCTGTTAATTTTATTATTAATCCGGTTATTACTAATCTGACAGACAGTTCGGTTGTTTTTTCCTTCACATTATCTGAGACAGTACATGTCCTGCTTGATATCTATGATGTAAAGGGAAGCAAATTAAAAACATTGATCAACACTGAGATGAATTCAGGGAATCATGAAATTGTTGCCCAATTAAATCTTCCAGGCGGCATTTATATATATCGTATGACTGTCGGAGAATTTACTGCTGTTAATAAATTGATTTTAACAAGATAAAATTTGAAGGTTATCTGTCAAAAAAATAAGTATTAATTGTTAATATTAAGTTCTGTAAAGATATCTTTTATATTTTCTATGTCATCAAGTAAATTATTCTTTACTGCATTTTCCTTCGCTGTTCTGATTTTTTCCAATCCTTTTTCTTTTTCATTATTTAAATATAAATATTTACCATATTCATACATTGCAGGTACAAGATTATGAATATTATTAACTTCTGATGAGGTTTTTACAGATGTTTCGAAATAATCAACAGGATCCTTTGAGAATTTTGTGAGTTCTGATATTTTAATTAAAATAGATTCTTCTGAATCATCTAAGTCTTCTATATTACTTAAAATTAAGGCAATAACTAAGTAAGTTCGTCCTAATTCAATATTTTTGTCTGTCTCTTCTATATTTTTCAAACATAAAAATGCAAAACTTAATGCTTTTCCATAATCAGAAATTTTATAATATAAATTTGCTAATATTGAATAATTCTTTCCAATGTTTTTAAGATTTCCTAAGTATTTCAAGATATTCATAGATCTCTTAATATATTCAATAGCTATTTTATAATTTCTATCACTACCATATATCTCACCGATTAGATATACAGCTTTTTCTGTTGAATGATGATTTTCACCTAATACATCAATATTAATTTCAATTGCAATAAATATTTATAGAAATAATTATTTTAAGATCAGTACTGTTTGGCAGAAAAAAAATAACAAAAATTTCTTGACACCAAAAATTTAATAATATACATATCTTTTATAAATTGTGTTAGTATTGTGTATTTTAAGAAATTTAATAAAGGAGAATTTATGAAGAAAACATTTCTTATGATTATAGCATTATTTATTATTGCTACACCTACTTTTGCAACAGTTTGGACACTTTCTTTTGAAACAATAGATGGACCTGCTAGTTTACAATCATCAGGTACAGTAACTCTATCTAATGGGGATGTTATTACTGTAAGTGCTATAAATGGAAGTAATGAATCTACTATAAGAGTATCTTTTAATCAGATAACAGATCAAATTACTCTTCAATTTTCATATATTAATGAAGATGATGAAATTATCTTTCAAGAACCAATAGTTTTTGATGGTTATGATCCTGATAAATGGTTTATTTGTGTCAACGAGGACTGATACCTGCAATTAAATGGATCTCCTCCTCGGTGTGTCCTGCAAGGAAAAGACGGGCTATCTGAGTAAAAGTTAAATAGCGCTCTATAGCTTTTTGGCTATGACGACTCCTCCTCACTAAGTAATGAAAGTCCACAGTGGTTAAATAAAGTTCAACTATCCTAGTCTTATGAGAGATACAAGGACCTATATCCTTAATATTTCCACGTGTGGGTACCACTCCAAAAATCCTTGCGAAGTGCAGCTAAATCTCTCTTTATGGTGTTAAGCGATGAAGAGAGAAGCCTGGAAAGATCCTCCTGAGTAAGAAGAGCTCCCTGTTCATAAGCCTCAGAAGCTAATCGCAAAATCCTTGCTTGCCTCATCGCTCTCAGCCCACCTTTCTTTTGAATCTCTAAATCCTCTATCGAGTCTAAAAGGTTAATATCACAGAAATGCGGTGACACTCAGAAAGTTTCCTGCCCGGGGGATCTTCCTTTCGTATCACTTCAAACCTTATTGTTCCTGTCTCCTTGGGTACCTGAAAATGCTCTTCAAAAAGTCCTTTAATCTCCTTGAAGTAGGCTTGG
>CBDUTX010000313.1:0-3049 GCA_965370235.1 uncultured Desulfuromonadaceae bacterium
AAATAAGAACATTCTGACAAAGCCAATTATTAAATTCAACACAGCCTGATTATTGTCATATATGCCTGGGAAAAACTTTTTCATAGTCCAGAATGGAAGAAGAAAGAATAAAAACAAAACCACAATAACAGATAAGAACAAAACCATATTATCTTTCCAGGATTTCTTTTCTTCGTTCAAAGCAATTTGTGAGGAAAGATCAATTGCTTTGAAACCGAGAAACATCATTTCAACCAGTGTAATAAATCCTCTTATAAGAGGTAATTTCAAGAATTTATTTTTTGTTAGAAGAGATTTTCTCAACCAGCTCCTTGATTCAATCTCACCGTTTTCTTTTCTCACAGCCAGTCCCCAGCTATTTGGAGTGATCATCATCACTCCTTCAATTATTGCCTGTCCACCGATTTTTGTTTTCATAATTTTTATTTCAATTGTTAATTATATAAATTGTATCAAATGCTGTGTCTGATAGTCCATCAGGGTTTGCCACCTCAAGAGAAACAACCTTTATTACAGGGAATGTTATCGTTGTGTCAAGTATAAAGAAAAAAACCGGGGGATGGGATATCAGGTATTCAAGAGATTGCCAATTTTCCCAGTAGTTACTATCTCCGACTGGAGTCCAGTCCCAGTTAACCCTTGCCCATATATTTGAGGAATTCAAACCGGATACTCCGCTTCCTGTAACATCTGCAGTAAAAGATACACTGTCGATATTATTTGTGTCAATATAAGCTGTTTCAGGATTTACTGAAAGTCTTGCAAAAGGTTTTGGATAAGGGGAGAGGGGATCTTTCCTACAACCTGCTAAAATTACAAAACTGATTATTAATAAATATCCAAATTTCATTCATATTCCTCTTTTTCTTCAAATTTTGTTTTTAATTTTAGATATCTGATATATTCCTTAAATTTATCCATGTCATTTATTATAAGCGTTTTTCCCTTATACTCGATGAGTTTAGATTCTTCAAGATTATCTAATATATTTTTTGCAATATTTTCCTTCAAACCAGAAGCTGAAGCTAAAGATCCTGCATCAGAAGTAATAGGAAGTGTAATCTTATGTTTATCATCTTCAGAAAAGGATTTTGCTTTATTTATCAGCATAGTTGCAAATCTGAGTTCTTCATCAGGAATTGTGAGAAGTTTGAATTGATCTGATGTTTTTCTAAGTCTTTTTATCAATTCAGAAACGACAAATTCTATAAATGGATTTTTTCTGATATGAGATAAAAAAGCTTGTTTATGAAATTTTATGAGAGTAACGTCTGTAAGACATTGAGCTGCTGCTGATCTTGGAGATTGATCTAAAATAGCCATTTCACCGAAAAAATTACCTTCTTCAAGAACAGCAAGTGTATGTTCAATTTTACCTGAAGTCTTATAAATTCTCACATTTCCGGATTTTATCAGATACATCTCGTTCCCTTTGTCATCTTCACTGAAGATCACTTTACCTTTTTTTAACTCAATTTCATTTGTATCCTTATCATCTTCCATATGGACTCCTTATTTGGATGAAAATAAAGAAAGCTGACTTTCATTAATTAAATATTCCTGACATAATCTGTATAACACAAAGAGATAGTCTAAGCAATAATGTATTAAATTCTTTTGCTCAGGACATTAAAACTCCAAGGGCTATTGATCTCAATTTAGTCTCGATATCATCGGATCTTGAAAGCATTACTACCGGTTTACTCGTTCCGAGGATTGTTCCTGCAGCTTTTGCACTTGCCAGATATATCATAGCTTTGGCAAGAATATTTCCTGCTGCCATTGTTGGGACGAGCAATACATCGATATCTCCGGCAATTTCACTTATAATATTTTTATGAAGGGCTGATTTTTTTGACAATGCAATATCAATTGCCATTGGACCATCAATTATACAATCAGCTATCTGCCCCCTTTCGGACATTTTTGACAACTCAGCTGCATCGATAGTTTCAGGTTGCTTTTCTGAAATAGTTTCAACAGCTGTAAGAGCAGCAATTTTAGGTTTTGATATTTCAAGTGATTTGCACAACCTGATGACATTCTGCACAATCTGTATTTTTAAGTTAATATCAGGATGTTCAATCATACCTCCGTCTGTTACAAATATCAGTTTATGGTAGGATTTCACAGAGAGAATTGCTGCATGACTGAGAATATTTCTGGATCTTAAGCCAATTTCCCTGTCAAGAACTGCTTTTAGGAAAGTGGAAGTAGAAACGAGTCCTTTCATAACAAAATCCGCATCATTTGAAGAAACTAATCTTACAGCCTCAAATGCTGCACTCGTATTATCTTTGATATCAATAACTGTGAGATCTCCGATATTAAATTTTATCTGTTCTGCAAATTCATGGATTTTGTTTCCATTGCCGATCAGAATCGGCTGAATTAAATTTTCATCTGAAGCTCTTTTTATAGATTTCAGTACATTTATGTCTTCTGCACAGGCAACTGATAATCTTTTGCTTCCACCTGCTTTTGCTCTTTTAAGCATTTGATCAAAATCAGTTATCATTTTTTTCCTCCTTGATAGTGGAAAGCTTCCTGAGAATTGTGTGAAATATTGTTATAACTTCATCAATTTCAGTTTCTGTTATTATGAAAGGAGGTCTTAAACGTATAGATTTTTTTCCTCCTTTAAGAACCAGAACACCATGATTATAAGTCTCTTTTATGAATATATCACGAAGATCAGTACTTTGAAGGTCGAAAGCTAAGATGACACCTTCTCCTCTTGGATTTTCAATAAGTGAGTACAGTGAAGCAAGATCCTTTAAAGCATCAAGAAAATATCTGCCGATTTTTTTTATATTTATTTCTAATTTATCACTTTCGATAATATCTAATATTGCGACAGCACGTGCAATATCCAGTGGAGATGCTCCTCTTTCATACGGTTGATAAACCTGCTTTACCAAAATATCTTCAACTTTATCCGATACTGCGATACCTGTAACCTGTGATCTTCCTCCAAATATCAAAATATCAGGATTAATATTCTCCCTTTCAAAATACCACATTAAACCTGAAGCACAAAAACCACAGT
>CBDUTX010000314.1:0-3046 GCA_965370235.1 uncultured Desulfuromonadaceae bacterium
CTTCCCATCAATTGATACTTCTCTTATCTCTATATCCTGAAATGAATGTCTGTAGAAGAAAATACCATAATTTAAATTTCTATCAACTGAAGAGGGTAAATAGAATACAGAAAAAATAACTAAAGCTAAAATCATAATATATAGATAAAGATTTTAATATAAATATCCGAATTTAAAAAGAAAAATATACAATGTTATTAATGAGAAAATTAATCCCTAATTATTTGAATATCAGAAAAATATTCACCGCTATTTATAATTACATTTATTACTTCTATTGAAAAAATATTTTCTCTTTCCCACGGAAAATTGAAAAAATTTGTATGTTGTAAGTATATAGTGTTTACTGCAAGTAATTTCCCATCGATGTAAAGCATCAATAATTTACCTTCATTAAGTTCCAATATTTTTTTAAAATCACCGAAGTATCTTTCGGAAATATTTATCCTCAAAGCAATTCTACCGAGGGCATCGGTAACTATTTCAGAATTTTCTATGAAGTCATTATCGGTATCTGCAACGATTTCCTGAGATATGACAACTCTATATGGAATTTCACCGACAATATCGATAAAACTTTTATCACCGTAAATTTCATGGAGCAGAATACTGTCTCTTAAAAGAATTTCAGGGGATGTATCGGGCCATTGACCAATTCTTAAATCCCAGTTACCTCTGCTCGTAATCAAATCTATGAATTTATCTGAGTCATCTGTAGATCTGTACTTTATATTATAATTTAGACCTGATTTGTTAATTATAATATCTTCAAAGTGAAGAGCTCTAAATCTTGCAAGTAAAATAGATGTATCTTCAGGATCATTAAAATCAAAAATATAGTTAAATGGAATTAAGCGCGGAGAAATTATAGGTTGAGTATTTTTATATTCAATAAATTTCATATTCCAGAATAGTGACGAATCAGGACTGTACACAGATATTTCAAGAGGTAATGAATCCCTTTCTCTTATAAGTATTTCTCCGGATGTAATTATTTTTTCAAGAGGATCTATTAAAGGAAGATTAGGTAGAAAAGAGAATAACAACACAGGATCATCATGGTCGATTTTTCCAATGTATCTATATTCATGTTTCATCAGCAACATCTCGATCTGGAATGGAATATCTGTTAATTCACTTCTCGGATATTCTTCCCAATGATTCCCTCTTTTGTAAAATTCACTCGATCCCATAGCAATTATTTCTTCTTTAAAATCAATTGAATTTTCAATTAATTTGATTTTATCCGGAAAAGAGAAATATACATCATAATTCACTGAAAAAGAAGGATATGGCTCGATATCTGTTCTATAAACAATCCAATCAGCTTTAAATCCTGATAAATTTAGCAGTCTTTCAACTGAAAGGTCTATTATATCTGTAGATATTTTTTCATCTTCATCAATAATAATCACATTATTTCTAGTTCCACACGAAATGAGAAGTAATAATAAAAAACTTACAAAAGATCTTTTTTTGAGAACTTCATAGGTAAAAATTCTTTTAAAGTACATAATTTTCTATCTCCATATTTAGATACTATCATAATTTCAGGATCATCACCAAACTCTTGAATAACCTGAAGGCATGCACCGCATGGGTTAACACCATTTTCAGAAGCGATAACAATTTTTTTTATTTTTCCCCCGCCATTTACAGTCATATTGCATACTGCAGCTCTTTCTGCACATATTGTCAAACCATAAGAAGAATTTTCAACATTACAACCTGTATAGATATTTCCATTTTCATCGGTCAAAGCAGCTCCGACATAATATTTTGAATATGGTACATAAGCATTATTCATCGCTTTTAAAGCCATAGCTATAATTTCTTCCCAGGATGGATTTTCTTTTTCTATCCATTTAAGTGAATATATATCGGTTCTTCTGTCATCAAATCTGTTATTTGCTGTTCCTATGGATTTATCAAGAGCCAGATCACTGTCAATTTCAACTTCAACTATCTCCTCAGTATCTTCACCTGCTTTTATTTTAACTTCTCCAAATGGGGAAACCACCTGTGAACTACCCGTGAAAGTCAGTTCTTCAAGTCCTTCTCTTTCAGAACCAATCCTGTTTGTTGTCGCTATGTAAATTCCATTTGTCAGAGCTCTTGCAACCATAGATCTCTGACACCATGGAAGAACCAGATTTGCCGAATGTAAGATAACCTGAACTCCATCAATTGCAAGTAATCTGAATAATTCCTGAAAGACCCAGTCAAAACATATCAACAATGAGTATTTAACATCCTTATAAGTAAAAACTGGAGGTGGAAGAGAACCGGATTTAAAAATTCTTTTTTCACGTCCAAATAAATGAAGTTTTCTGTAAGATGCAAGAAGTCCATCAGCAGAAACAGCAACTGAGGAATTGTAAAGAATGCCTTTTTCAGTTTCAGATTTTTCTGCTAATCCTGCTGCTATCAAGCAGTTTTTTTTCATAGCAAGTTTTTGAAATAAATTTATTGTTTCACTTCTACTATCGAATATTTCAGCATAAGGAATTAAAGATTCTGTATTAGGGAAAGCATATCCTGTTGTAGCAAGTTCAGGCAATAGAATGATATCACCCGAACATTTATTTACCAATCTGGAAATTATTTCAAGATTCTTTTCTTTTTCAGCAATTTCAGGTTTAAATTGAATTAATGAAATTTTCACCATAAGGAAAAATTATTATTTTGACCTGTGTGAATCATTAAACTTGGAGCTTGAAAACCTAATATAAGGGTCATTTTCTGATTTGGTCTGTATATCATTGTTCCTGAGGTCATAAGGTAATTATCTCCTATATTATTGAGATCATTAACAAGTGAGAGATTGACATTAAACTGAAGATTCTCTGAATGAAAATAACTTCCTTTTGAACCGATCCAGGAGAATGAACCACCTGAAGATGAATAAAAACCACCTATTGAATGATTTAACTGAAATTTACTGTAATAATTTTCATTGTGAGTTAAAGGTGAAATACTTATCGGAGAAATGCCGGTAAGATTGAATAAATCATAATTTGAATAAAGGAAAACATTTGAAAATATT
>CBDUTX010000315.1:0-3043 GCA_965370235.1 uncultured Desulfuromonadaceae bacterium
ATTTTCTTTAAAAATTCAGGAGTGATCTGCATGGATAGAGAAACTGATACCTGGTCACTTAAATGGTTGATTACACCTGATCTTATAGTTTAATTTTCAATTTAATCAATAATATAAATAATCTGATAAAAAAATAGATGTACTGTTAATATTTATCAAAATGATTAATAAACTTCAATTTTTGATTAAATTATTTTATCATTCTCGATATGAAAATTAAAATTATCAATGCATCTGCAGGATCAGGTAAAACTCATAGATTGACCATTGAATATCTTGAAATCTTATATAGAGCATTTGGAATTATGAAGAATGATAAAATTGATTACCATAAAATGCTCTCGTCAATTCTGGCAATTACTTTTACAAACAAAGCAGCAAGTGAAATGCAAAATAGGATAATTAATTACTTAAAATGTTTTTCAATTAAAAAAAAATCTGATCTTAACACAAAGGAGAGAAATGTTCTTGAGGAGCTTATTGCCCGTGGATTAAGTGAAAACTTCATCATTAACTCCTCGGGTAAATTGATTGATATTATTCTATCTTATTTCAATGATTTCAATGTTAAGACAATAGATTCCCTTATGGGGCAGATGATCAAAGTTCTCTCTCCGGATTTTCAAGAATTTGAACCTAATTTCGATATTGATATTGATATTGATATTGAATTGAAACAGAAAACCAAGCAATTCTTATCTGAAATTGCGGATAAAAACTGGCTATTATTAGAACAATTATTAATCAGTATGGAAAAAACCGAAGGTCTGATGAACTGGAATGTTGAATTCAGTTTTATTAATATAATTAATTCTTTATTCAATAAATACCAGATTACAAAAGACTTATCATTCAAGGATTATAAATATGATTATTTTGTTGAATTAGATGAGGAAATCAATATCAAAATAAGCATATTAAAAAATAAATTGAGTTTATTACTGAAATTATTGGATGAAGATAATTTTACAGATGATATAAATAAAACAATTTTCAATAAGAAATTTATCTCCAGACTTAAAAGTGTTTATGAAAAAGGTTCTTTAAATGAAATTGAAAATTTAACTTCAGTTTCTTTTTTTAAAAAAGATAAAGTTGAGGAATTATTTAAAAAGAAATACAAAGAAGAAAATGTAGAAAAATTTAAAAAAGTTTATTTTCCGTTAAAAGAAACATTTTGTGAAATAATTATTCTGTTGAGTAAAAAGAAAACTTTATATCAGACTTTACTTTTTTCTGATTTTATTGATTTTTTTAATAAAAACAGAAAGACTTTCTATGTCAAAGAATTCAGCAGGAAAATTTTGGATAAATTAGACCTGTGGGGAAATGAATTTTCTTATCTATATTTAAAACTTTCCGAGAGATTTAATCATTATCTAATCGATGAATTTCAGGATACAAGTGAAATCCAATTTGCTTCACTTTCTCCTCTTATCTATGAAGAATTAACTTCAAATGAAGGGAATAGTTCGTTACTTTGTATTGGTGATAATAAACAGGCTATATACAGATGGAGAGGAGGAGTTTCAGAGCTTATCAAGGATAAATATCTGTTAAAGTCGTTGGATCCCGATAAAGTTTTAAAAGACAGTGTGGAATCTATTGTTTTAAAAAATAACTGGAGAAGCTGTAAAGAGATCATTATGTTCAATAACTCTTTCTGGTCTGCTGATTATTTAATGTCAGGATTTAATTCAGATAAATTGAAAAGAGCAATTGAAACTAATTTTGCAAATGCGACACAGGAAATTTCAAATTCAAAAGAAGTTATTGATGGTTATGTAGAAATTAATTTAACTTCATACACTGATGTTGATAATGAGAACGACTATATCTTTAATAATATATATAATTTCATCTCTAAATGTATAAAATCCGGATATGATCTAAGTGATATTGCTATTTTGACTCGAAGTAAAAAAGAGATAAGAGAAATTATATCATATCTAACTAAAAGGGAGATTGACTGCATTTCCAGTGAGGCGCTTTATTTAAAATCATCGAAAATAATAAACGAAATTATTTCATTTATGAAATTTTTGGATTATCCTCCTGATAATTTAAGTTTCTATACTTTTGTAAAAAGTGATCTTTTTCAAAAAGAAGTTGGTAAAAAGCATCCTAATATACTTAGCAAATTAAGAGATGAGATATTTATTCAGAATAGCAGTAATTATTATAAAACTTTTCAAAATGAGTTCAAAGAGATATGGTTTGAGTATATTTACCCGTTTTACATCTCAACCGGTTATCTCAAACCCTATGATCTCTATCAGGATATGACACAAAAATTCCAAATTTTTGAAAATTTCCCTGAATCAGTAATCTATCTTTTGGCTTTCGGAGAGATTCTACATAATTTAGAGCAGAAAGAAATAAATTCAATTTCATCATTTATTTCACAATGGGAGAATTTGATAAAAGAAAATAAAAATTTTTCTATTGAAATGCCGGAAAATTTAAACAATGTTAAAGTCTTAACTTTGCATAGTTCAAAAGGACTTGAATTTCCAATTGTCATCATTCCATGTTATTCAAGACCTGACAGCAAAAATGACAATATTTACTTCAGTAATAATGAGATATATTACATAAAAAAAAATTATACAGACAGCTGCAAGTACTTAAAAAAAATATATGAAAAAGAAATGATATTGAACTACAGAGATGAATTAAATCTTCTCTACGTTGGAATGACGAGACCTGAGAAAATGCTCTATATGCCTGTAATGTATAAAATTAATTCAAAAAAAGATACTACTTCAGTCAAATTTAAGAATTTTTCTGAGGTTGTAGTCAATAATCCATTTATAAATCTTAATATAAGTTCTACTGGAAATATAATTAAATGTTTTGGAAAACCTGGTACTAAGAAAATAATTAGAAATAATATAAAAAATCAGACTATTAAAATAAATGTTTCTTCAAAAAATATTGAAACTGCAAAATGGAAAAAAGAATTTCTTAAATTCACATCTTCAAAGTTTCAAGAAACTATATTAAAAAGAAAAACCGAAAGAGGAGTTAAACTGCATAAATT
>CBDUTX010000316.1:0-3020 GCA_965370235.1 uncultured Desulfuromonadaceae bacterium
TTCATTATTGATATTAACAGCGGGTTCTTCAATATTAGTTTCAAGATCAGTCTCTGCCTGATCGAGGAATTTAGCACAATTAGCACACCAGTATTTTTTTTGTTTTATTATATATCGGGTTAATTGATTACAATCCGGACAACGAGGTGCCTCTCCATTAGTTGACATGCAAACCTCCGTATATTTATTATTAGTTGCGTACTTTTTGATGATACTATATACTCTCACATTAAAAGTCAAGGGTCAAGCTATGGATGCAAAAGAAATAATTGAACTTATATCTAAAAGTAAGAAAAGCACGAAAATAACCTTAATTATAAAAGGAAATCTAAGTAGAGTTAATTTTGAAGATGTCAGGTATTTTGGGGATGACAATTTTGGTATAGTTATAGGTGAATTGGCAAGTGTTTCCTCATTATTAGAAAAATATCATAATTATATAACTGATTATGAAATTGAAATGAAATCAAGAAATTCTGCAATCCCACTTGCCGATCTTTCGAAATATAATGCAAGAATTGAACCAGGAGCTATTATAAGAAAAGGTGTAGAAATCGGAAAGGGATGTATAATTATGATGGGTGCAGTAATAAACATCGGTGCACAGATAGGTGAGATGACGATGATAGATATGAATACGGTGATAGGAGGAAGAGCTGTAATTGGAAAAAATTGTCATATTGGAGCCGGTGCAGTTATAGCAGGAGTAATTGAACCTCCTTCATCAACTCCTGTTGATATAGGTGATAATGTTCTTATTGGTGCTAATGCAGTAATATTGGAAAGTATAAAAATTGGGAAAGGAGCAGTTATTGCTGCAGGAGCAGTTGTAATTGATGATATTCCTCAAAATGTTGTTGCTGCAGGGATACCCGCTCGGATAATCAAAGAAGTTGATCAAAGAACTAAGGAAAAATCAAAAATTGTCAATGCCTTGAGAAATCTTTAATGACAAACCTGGTTCAACTATATTCTCCTTACAAAATGAAACCTTTAAAAGGAAGAAAATGCTATTTGATTGACAATAGAGGAAAAAGTTACCTTGATTTATTTTCAGGGATTGGGGTAAATATTTTTGGTTTTGGTGATGAGGATATTATATATGCTATTGAGAAAAAAATAAAAAGATATATTCATTTGTCAAATTATTTTCTCGATGAGGATTGTGAATTTGTTGCAGAATTACTATCTTCAAGGTTTGATACAGAGGGAGGAGTGATATTTTCAAATTCAGGTACAGAAGCTAATGAAGTAGCAATAAAAATAATAAAAAAACATTCTAAAGGTAAAAAGATAATAATAGCTTTCACAGAAAGTTTTCATGGAAGGACAATTGGTTCATTGTCTGTAACAGGGAAAAAGGGGATGTCAGATATTTTCAAACCTCTCTTACCTCATATTGTAATACTTCCTTTTAATGATTATGAATACTTAAAAGACTTTTTAAAAAATAATGGTAATAATGTCGCTGGTATGATTTTAGAATTCATCCAGGGAGCAGGAGGTATTGTAGAAGTTTCAGATGAATTTGTAGAAGTTCTCAATTGGGGAAGGGATTGCTATGGATTCCCGGTTATTGTTGATGAAATACAGAGCGGATTGGGCAGAACAGGGAAATTTTTTGCATTTCAGCATAAAAAATTCAATCCTGATCTTATCACCGTGGCTAAAGCACTTGGAGGGGGATTTCCTCTTGGAGCTTTAATTTTATCAAAGAAATTAAAAAATGTCCTTTCAATAGGAGAACATGGTTCAACATTTGCTCCGAATCCTGTATCTCTTGCAGCATCAAAAGTCATTCTCTTAAAACTTAACAATGAATGTTTATCAGAAGTTTCATCAAAAGGTGAATTCATATTCAATTATCTCAGATCTAATATTGATGAGGAAATTCAAATAAGAGGAAGGGGATTGATGATAGGTATTGATGTAATAACAGGAGCTGAGAATGTAAAAAATTATTGTTTTTTGAATAAAGTTCTTGTAAATGTGCTTGGAGATAATATAATCAGGTTGCTGCCTCCTTATATTATCGAAAAAGATCAACTTATAAAAGGTTGTGATGTTCTTATCAAGGCAATTGAAACAAGGAATAAATAAAGAAAAAAAGGAGTATTTATGAAACTTGACATATCATTATTTTATAAAGTTTCTGATATCAATCTCGCCGACTGGGGAGAAAAAGAAGTTAAACTTGCTGAAAAAGAGATGCCGGGATTAATGGATCTAAGGAAAAATTACAGAAATAAAAAACCTCTTAAAGGGTCTAAAATTACCGGCAGTTTACATATGACAATTCAGACGGCAGTATTAATTGATACATTAGTTGAGCTCGGAGCACAGGTCAGATGGGCAAGCTGCAATATTTTTTCAACTCAGGATCATGCTGCCGCATATATAGCAAAGAAAGGAATTCCTGTTTTTGCATGGAAAGGTGAAAGTCTTGAAGAATATTGGTGGTGTACAGCCCAGGCTTTATCCTTTCCTGATAATTCTGTACCGAATTTAATAGTAGATGATGGGGGCGATGCAACTCTGATGATTCACCTGGGATATCAGGGAGAAGAAGATCCTTCGATTTTGGAAAAATCTGATAAAGCTCCTGATGAATTAGAGCTGATGAAGAGGTTAAAGGAAATAATGGTGTCAGATTCAAATAAATGGCATAGAACTGTAGAAAATTTAAAAGGAGTTTCAGAGGAAACTACAACCGGGGTTCATCGACTGTATCAAATGAAAAAAAAAGGGGAATTACTGTTTCCTGCAATTAATGTAAATGATTCGGTAACTAAATCTAAATTCGACAATCTCTATGGTTGCAGAGAATCACTTGCAGACGGCATAAAGAGAGCTACAGATATAATGATTGCCGGCAAAGTCATTGTTATATGTGGTTATGGTGATGTTGGCAAAGGTTGTGCACAATCTATGAGAAGTTATGGAGCACGTGTTATTGTGACAGAAATTGATCCGATCTGTGCTCTTCAGGCTTCAATGGAAGGATTTCGGGTCAGCACAGT
>CBDUTX010000317.1:0-3018 GCA_965370235.1 uncultured Desulfuromonadaceae bacterium
GACAGTGATCAACGGTGTTTGTAAATAGAGAATCACATTCTCTGCACCTTATACCTTTACTATCAGCCTTTCTGTTGACAAGTATTTTTTCTACTCTGCCTCCTTGGACTGAAAGCAATACATTTTCAGATCCAACCTCGGCAAGTCCGCCTTTTAAATAGTTGTTCTTTATTTTTTTCCAGAGGTCTGTTTCGGCTTCTCTTTCAAGTACTTCAAATAATCTGTATATCTCAGAGTGAATAAATTTCTCTCCTTTTCCAATATCGATATTCTTGTCCTTTACAATTTTTCCTTGAAGAACTTTTGGTATTTTATTCTCGATTTCTTTTATTATCTCTTTTCCACCGACGAGAACGACTCTATCAAAAGCTCTTTCAGAATCTAATTCTTTTAATTTATTTACAATTTCATTGCTGTAGTGGTGAATTTCCTTATCTCTCCTCCGTTCATATCTCTGCTGAGACCATCCTCCTACTTTAACATGATTTTTTATCTTCCCTTTAATTGAACCCTCATCTTCCTCTTTTCCGAGAGAATACAACATAATTTTAGCTTTAGTATTATCAGCAATTACTACGGCAAAATTTTCAAATTCATCATGCAGTTCAGCGAGCGGACGAATATAAGGAGAAGAATCTACAATTACGGAATCTTTAACAGGTAAATCTAATTTATATACTTCAAATAAATCAAGCATCCAGCATATAAAAAAACATGTGTTCTTTAATCCCTTAAGGTTTTTTTCGAGATAATTATCTAAAATCTTTAAATTTTCCCGGAACTGTTTTAATTCATCACTGTCCTGGGAAAGGAGTTTCTTTAAATTCTCAATTCTTTTTTTTAATCCTGAATATCCTTTTTCAGACGATATGTAAACTGAAAGAAATGCTCTGTCATTTGATGATATCTCTGATAATCTCTTAAGATCTTTTTTTTCCAAAATTAACCTCTCCTTGCATTTAAATTAATTAGATATAAATTATAGATCTTCAACATTAAAACTATCGAGAGCTTTTTTAAATTCATCAGCTTTTTGACTGCCAAGAAGTATATGTTTTCCATTTTTTAATTTGAATAATACTCCTCTATTACCTTTCACAGTGTAAGCAATTCCATTTTTTCCCATTCTTATCCCCCAACCACCATATTCCCTTAATGGCTTATATTTTACACTCTCATATTTTAATATGTCTTCAAATTTTATTTTCTTATATTTAATCTGCAATAAAAAGTATCTGAACTTAACTCCATATTTATCAACACTAATTGATAATTTACAAAAAAACATAAAAACAGGTAATAATATCCCTGCTAATACCCAAATTATTACAGCTAACATATCCGAAGCAGGATTATTACCAACAGGTATTTTGAAAAATACCTGAACTATCAATATGTACCATTGAACAGCTGCAATTCCGAGAATTATCACCCATAACCATATTTGAGTTAGTTTCTGTTCTTCTTTGAAGTGCTCATTCATAACATTTACCCCCGGAATTAATTTTCAATAATCCAGCTTGAAATATCTTCAATAACATTTCCGTAAACATGTCCCTCTGTATTATATTCATCGGGTATGCTTAGACCTTCACCTTCAGTAAAAAGATGATTTAAATCAGGATAGGATATAAATTCAACATTTGATCTATCTGAAAGTCCATCTTTCCAACCCTGAAAATCAATCATCTTCACCTGATAATCCCTTTCACCCTGCAGTATTAAAATTGGAATATCAAGTCCAAAGGCAGTCTTGACCGGATCATAATCATTCAAATCAATCCAGTATGATGCAGGCAATCCAAGTGGTAAAAATTGTGCAGGTGTATCCTTATTAAAACTGTCACTTCTTAACATGTCAACAGATAAAACCAGTTGTTCAATTTGAAGACTCTCCTGTTGTGATATTACTCCATCTAAAGAGAAAATATAGTTGACCTGATCAATTATCAAATCATCAAGAGGTCTTGTATTACCTGCCAGGATAATAATTCCATGCAGATCAGAAGACAATTGAGCAATTTTTGGCGTTTCATATCCACCAAGACTGTGTCCCAATACAAAAATCCTTTCACTGTCTATCTGATCTGTATTTTTTAAATAATCGACAGCATATAATACATCTTCAATAACTTCGTCGTAAACAGTCAGCAAATCCATAATATCTGCAAATTTCTCATTGTGAACCAGGGTTCTTTTATCATATCTTAAAACTGCAATTCCAACCGAAGCCAGCCCCCAGGCTAAATCTTTAAAGGGTTTATTCTTTCCAATTGTTTCATCTCCATCCTGAGGTCCCGAGCCATGAACCAATATAACTACCGGAGGGTTATCAGTATCTTCAGGTATAGTCAGTATTCCAGGTAATTCCCATCCTTCCCTGCCAAATGTAATTTCATTTTCAAAAAAGGATAAAGTGTCAACATATGATGGTGGAATGTAATTGAATTCCTCTTTTGAAGGTTGAAACCAAAGACCTGATATTTTTCCATCTTCATCAAAAACCACTTTCATATCAATCAGGAGTTTCTCAAATTTACATTTAACAATAACTGTTATGAAACTGCTGGTTATATCTTCCTTTGATTCAATTATTTCAACAAAATCTCCTGATGTAAGCAACACAGCTTCCCATGCATCTTTAAGAGACATCTCAGGTAGTAATTCTGACATAGTAATGTCAAAATACTCCACAGCTTCAGCATATTCACCATTATTGAGATGATCAATAAAATAAATTGATATTTCAACAGGATCAATTTGTTCTTGTTGTACTGCTATTTCTTCAGATGTACTGCAAGAAAGTGATATCAAAAGTATTGAAAATACAAATAAAAAGAGATAATATTTTTTACTGTACATACTTCCTCCATTTCATATTTTTTTCTTTGTAACGATTATAATTTGATATTATCCATTTGTACACAGTAAATCAGATGTTGTTTGGTTCTTTTAATGGAAAAAATAATTATATCTTATCAACATCAACAGCATATACCCATTTCCCCATCTTCAACC